>JADLHG010000058.1 GCA_020848905.1 Deltaproteobacteria bacterium | reverse complement strand
CCCGGCGAAGGCTCGGGGTCGAAGCGACCAACCTTGCCGTAACAGGCGGGGCTCGACCAGGGTGGGTCGGGGGCCACCACCGCCGTCTCGGACGTCTGCGGCACGGCCGCCCGGCCGCACGCGCCGAGCAGCGCGACCGCGAAAACAACCCCGGTGCGTGGTAGTCGGACGAAAACAACCCCGGTGCGTGGTCGCCGGACGCCGAAGCAGGTCATGGAGTCGATTCATGCAGGTTGCGCACCAGAATGCGCCAAACCGCGTCCCTCCACTCTCTCCAGAAGCCTACGTGCTTACCGGCCTCGACGGGACGACCCATGCGGGCAGCCACCTCATCCGGGCTGGCCTGTATCCGCACGGTACGGGGCGGGGGTGCGGTCGCAGGGAGGTCGCGGGTCAGTTCTCGGCCTTGGTGAGCATGGCCAGGCGGGTGACGTGGACCATGATGAGATCGGTGTGGTCGAAGCAATGCTTGGTCACGCGGCGTAGCGCGTACCCTATCTGCACCGCGTACTCGACGCAGCCAATCTTCAGGATCCCGCCCTGCTTCTGCGCGAGGTCGACGTGGTCGTTGGCGCTCGCGATGCGCAGGCGCACCGGCTCGAAGGTGTCGGAGCCGTAGCCTTGATGTCGGCATTCCTTCTGTTCACGAGGACCGGTCACGTCCAGAGCCGTGATCGTGAGCTCCGGTACGGCGGCGCGACCGTATTCGTTGAGCGCGCCGTGGATCATGGCGGTGAGGAGCTGCTCGTCCTGGTTACGCAGGGCCAGCCCTTGCGAGCCCGGCGCGTCGGGCACCGCCACCGGGTCGGGGTCCTTGATGGACCGGGTGAGCACGACGGTCTGGTCGCTCGGGTCGGCGAGCTCCCATGGTGCGTACTCATTGAGAACGCCGACCACATCCGCTTCCGCGCGAAACGGCTCGCGGAGCACCACGTCGCCGAGCAGGAGCCGCCGGGGGCCATGGGGGTAGGGCCGGATGCTTACGACCCGCGCACGCAGGTGGGTGATCTCGTCGCCCCGGTCGCCGTAGCCTGCGATGCCCCCCACGTACGGCAGCGCAGCGTCCCGAAAGGTGAACGTCCGCGGGAGCGGACCCGCCGAAGGCTCGGGGTCGAAGCGCCCGACCTTGCCGTAGCAGGTGGGGCTCGACCAGGGTGGGTCGGGGACCACCACTGACGTCTCCGACGGCTTCGGCTGGCTGCAACCTGTCAAGCCCGCGACGGCGCAGGCGAGGTAGACCGATGGAAACCTCATGGGCATCCGTTGCCAGACGTACAGTCCGTGCAGCAGACGCCGAACTCAAGGGGGTGGCAGGAGTTGTCGCCGCAGAGGCGTGCGGGGTGCTTCAGCCTCTCCCACTCGTCGCAGTCACAGCCCACGCTCTCGTCCGGACAGGAGGTTCTGTCCTGTGGGTTGCAGAGAGGTCCGTTCTGTCCGTTCGAGTAGGACCAGCGTCGCACGCCGTCGGGGCCGAGGAAGCCATCGAACACGTAGTCCTTGTTCATGACGCTCTTCCTCACGGTGCCGTAGCCGTGGTGGAGATCGAAGTTGTGACCCATTTCGTGGAGCGTCTTGCCGCGTGAGGGCGGACCGTTCGTGGCCCAGACGGCCGAGAGCAACTCCTTGTATATGGCCTCGCCATGAACATCGGTGGCGGCGAGGCACCCATCGCCAGGGGGGCTCGATTCATATAGGGGATTGTAGTATATGCCGACGTTGCCCCCCTGGCCGGGCCGCTGGCCCACGGCCACGAAGTGCGAGATCGGCTTGAGCAGTGGGTTCAGATAGAGGCTTCGCAGCTCGTCGGCATGGGTCCAGTCGCTGGGGTTCTGCTTCTGGAAATGGCAGTAGCTGAGCCCCAGGTGCCCCTTGTTCGTGGTCGGTATGCCGGATAGCAGGTGTGTGTTGATCGAGTAGCCGGACCAGGCCGCGTCGTCGGTGAAGGCTGCCTTGTTCCATTGGCTCTCGTCGTTCGACAGCTTCGGCCCGGAAGCGAAATGGACCCAGGTGATGAACACATCGCGCTTCGCGGGCGAGCTCCCCAGGGCGTGCAGCTCGACGCCGACGTCCCCCCCGCCCATGCCGCTCGGATGGGGAACCCCGAAGACCTCCCAGTAGTCATTTATGTTGTCGCCATCGCTGTCCTTGCTGCTGTCGGAGCTGCCGAACGCTTGCTCCACGAGCAGTGGCACGCCATCCCCGTCGCTGTCGGCGTCTAGACCGCTATGCTTCACTAGCATGGCGTACCCTGGGTACACGAGCGACCAGGGAGCGACGATGACGGTGCACTCCGTGCTCGCGTCATTCACGCACACGTCGTTCATCGTCACCGTCGCCTGACGCGCGATATGGCTGTCGTCATCCCAGTGGAGCTGGGCGCCCGTACCCCCGAAGGCGTAGAGCAGAGAATCCGAGATCGGCGGCACCGCTTCCATGCTGGAATCGCCCACCACGGTGAGGGTATCTGCGGCGGTCCAGGGCCAGGAACCTGGCTGCCATCCACTGCCGAGTGTGCTGCGCCAGCCGCCGAAGGTCGCGTCATTGGCCTTCTGCACGTTGTTCACGACGACATCGCACGTTCCGCGCCGCGCGGGCGAGTACGCCACGACGAGCACGCGAAAGCGGTTCCCGGTGTAGAGGTTCGTGACCTTCGAGGCGTAGTTCTCGCTGCCTCCGTCGTCATCGGAGCCGGCCAGCACCCACAGCGCTCCGGTCCACCGGAACACATAGAGATACGTGTCGGGACTGGTCACGCCCGGCGCTGGCCGAAGGTCGCGGGTCTCGACCGTGTGGTACGTCGTCGCGGGATCATCGAAGGTCTGATCGTAGACCACCGAGTAGGCAGGGCCCCAGGAGACTTGCGCTGTGGCGGTGAAGGGCGCGGCCACGGAGGCCGCCGACAGAAGCAGCAAACCGAGAGTCTTCATCACGGCACCTCCTTGACCGCGAAGAGCTTCTTCTTGAGCTTTCCGAGCTCTTGCCGAGCCGAGTCGGTCATGGCCCCCTTGTGCTTGGCGAGTTCGGCCAGGTAGGCCTGCTCGTTCTCGGGCGTCGGGTTCGAGTTCTTGTGTATGCGATGGGGCGGGGGCGACACGACGGGCCCCTGTGCCCTGGGGGAGAGCCCATCGATCGTGGTGAGCAGGCTCTCGGCCGCCGCTCGGTCGGTCGCCGGCCACTGATCGAGAGGGAGCGCCCCGTGCTTGCTCTTCAGATCTCCCAGTTGGCGATGGAAGGCCGCCACACGGGCGTGCGTGGGATCGACGCCCGGCGGAACTTTGATCGTAGGGGCAGAGGCCGTGGGGCCGGAGACGGGCGCGTCACCGAGGCTGCAGGAGGCGACCTCTTTGGAGGTCTGAGCTTGGCTCCGCTGCCGAGTCGCATCGGGTGGCGCGTCACCACAGGACACGCCGCACAAGAGGAGCACTGTCGGCGCCATCGCTTGCGCGATCGGTCTCCTCCAGCGCGCGGTCACCACCCAGGGACGGACACGGCCGGTGTGCTCGATGCTGGGGGAGACGCTGGTGACGCGACTACGGTTGTTGGTCTGTTGGTCTGTTGGCGTGCGCCGAGCGTGGACGTGGAGCTGGCATTCGAGGACCCCCGGATAATGCGGCGTGGAACAGCGTGACCATAGCCGTATAGCAGGGCGTCATGCGCGCGTCAAGGCTTGGCTATGAAGGAAGAAATCGCGCAAGAGTTGCTTGCCTATCACGCAAACCTTGCGTGACTCCGCACGGCGGCGCTCCCCCGCGTCCCCCCGCTCCCCCGCGTCCCTCCCCGCTACTTCTCCACCCGCGGCGCTTCCTTCCCCTTCTGATAGGTCGCCTTCCGCCATACGGCGCCGTTTTCGCGCCACCAGACCCACTCGCCCTCGCGCAGGCCGTCTACGAAGGCCCCTTCGCTCCGCTTGGCCCCGCCCTCGTGCCAGGCGGTCCAGGCTCCTATGTGCTTACCGGCCTCGAAGCGGCCCTCGTCTTTCTTGCGACCGTTAGCGTGATAGTAGGTCCAGCGGCCGTGTTCTTTACCGCTCACGTATTCGCCTTCGCTCGCCAGGCGACCGTTAGCGTGAAAGGTGGTCCAGCGCCCCTGCTTCTGCCCCCGCTCGTAGGTCCCTTCGAAGCTCTTGCCCCCCCCGCGCACGTAGCCGGTCCAGCGCCCCTGCTCCTTCCCCTCGCTGTAGGTCCCCTCGAGCATCGGGCGGCCGTCGTCGTACCAGAAGGTCCAGCGCCCGTGCTCCTTGCCGTCCTTGAAGGTGCCGCGCTTCTCGCGCGCCCCGCTCGCGTGCCACCAGGTCCAGCTCCCGACGGACTTCTGCTCGATATGCCCATCGGTCTTCGGGATGCAGACCTGGCAGCCGAGGAAGCGCTGGTTCTTGTCCACCACGGGCGAGCCTCCCTCGGCCGTGCAGCTCTCGCGGTCGGAGTCGAGCTCGCGGTCCATGCGGTAGCGCACCTTGCGCCAGAACTTCCCCGAGGCCCACCACTCCGTGAACTCGCCCTCCTGGCGATCCTGCGCGTACGGTCCGCGCCGTGAGAGCTTGCCGCCGGCCAGGTACTCCGACCAGACGCCGTCCTTGCGGTCGTCGTCGAAGACGCCCTCGTTCTTCTTCTCGCCGGAGTAGTACCACTCGGTCCAGAGCCCGGTGCGCGCGCCCAGGCGGTAGACGCCCGACCAGACGCGCTGCCCCGTCGGGTAGAAGGCCTCCCAGCGGCCGGAGCGGAGCCCCTGCGCCAGCGCCCCCTTCACCATCAGCTCGCCGGTCTCGTAGTGGCGCGTGTACGGCCCGTCGGGGCGCCCGCCGCGATAGGTGATGCGCTCCTTCGCCCCGCCGTTCGCGTAGTAGCTGGTCCAGAGCCCAACCTGCACCCCGCCCTCGTAGCGGCCTTCTTCCTTCTTCTTGCCGCTCGGATAGAAGGCCACCCAGTTGCCCGTGCCGGCGAGGATCGTGGAGGTGCCGTAGAGCTGCTTCTTCGGGCCGAGGAAGGTGTGCGTCCCCGACGGCAACCCGAGCAGATACCGCCCCTGGTGCAGGAGCTCGCCCCCCGGGTGCAGCTCGCGGTACATCCCATCGAGCAGGTCCTCGCGGTAGGTCCCCTCCCAGGCGAGCTGGCCGTTTTCGTGCCAGCCGGCCCAGGGGCCCTCCTTGCGCTGGCCGATCTCGCAGCCCTGCGTGCGCGCCTTGTGGTCCTGGTGCCACGAGCCCTTCTTCTTGTCGCAGCGGCGCACCGCCTCGCCTTGCCGCTCGCCCCGCACGTACTCCACCTGCTGCCACCGCTGGCCGTTCGTGAACCACTCGGTGAAGGTGCCGTGCATCTGATCGTCCACGAAGGGGCCCTCGCGGATCTTGGCCCCCTCCTCGTGGTAGTAGATCCAGACCCCGTCGTGCTTGCCGCGACGGTAGGGTCCCTCGGCCGACTTGATCCCCGTCGGGTGGTACTCGATCCACAGCCCCTCGCGCTTGCCCGCCTTGTACTGCCCCTCGAGCGCCTTGATGCAGTTCGGGTAGTAGGCGCGGCTCGGCCCCTCGAGGACGTTCTTCTTGTAGGTCACCTCGAGGCGTCGCCCCGAGGCGGGGAGCGTGCTCCAGAGCCCTTCGCGACGCCCCCCGATGAGGCACCCCGCGAGCTCGCGCGTGACGCTCCACTGGCCCCCCTGCTTCTGACAGGCCTCGCGGGAGGCGAGCTCGGGTTCGGGGGCGGCGAGCGCGCCGCGCGGGAGCATCGCCAGCACGAGGGCCAGCGCAGCGCCCGGGCCGATGGAGCAGAGCCGGGTCATGGTCCGAGGATCTCCTTCAAGACCGCGTCCGCCTCGCCGCGCACCGCGCTGCCGTCGAGGCTGTTGATGTCCTGCTGGGTGAGGTCGATCATCGGCGCGAAGGCCCCCGTGTGGAAGGCGTCGATCGCCGCCGCGACCTGCGCGTCGGCGTCCTTCAGCCCCTTCAGCTCGGCGCGCCCGCAGGCGTAGCGCCTCCCCCGCGGGCCGCTCACGCAGAGGGCCACCTTGTCCCCCTGCTGGGCTATTTGCACCGTGAAGGCGTTCTTCGCCGCCACGCCCCCGAGGGAGCGCAGCCGTCGCGACCGGCCCAGCGTGCGCGCGATACGGTCGGTGACGGAGCCCGCGTGCGTCACCACGACCGTCGCCGGGAGCCGCACGCCGAGGAGTCGCAGCGCGGTGGGCCAGCGGTACATCACCTGGTCGAAGAGCTCGATCGCGTCGCCGGCCTTGCCGCGGCGCCAGGCGGCGTCGGCGGCCCACGCGGCCACGCGCATGCGCAGGAGCACCTCGTCCTTCGGCAGCGCGGCGAGCAGGCGTGGTGCGCGGGCGAGCGCCTCCTCGAGCAGCCCGTCCCGGTAGAGCATCTCCGCCTCGAGCGCTTCGAGGTACGGCAGGAGCGCGGGGCGGCCCGCGTTCCGCTGGCGGACCTCCTTGATCGCCCGACCGAGCACCCCGGCGCCGGCCACGTCGATGAGCGCGGGACTATTCCACGGGGCCATCGGCTTGAGATACGGGCGCACGAGCCCGAGGAGCAGCTCTCCCTTGCCGAGCAGGCGCAGGGCCTTGCGCCGCGCGGTCCAGGCGGCCACCTGCGTGCGGCTGCGCTCGAGCCAGAGCTTCAGCCGCGCGGTGAAGGGGCGCGCCGAGGCCTGCTCCTCGAGGAGCTCGAGCTTCGCGAGCAGCGCCGCGTGGTGATCGATCGTATAGATGAGGTCCATCAGCTCGCTCGAGTAACTCGTGAGGCCCACGCGGTCGGGGGCCCGGAGCACCCGCTCCGCCAGCTCGAGCGCCTTGTCGAACTGTCCGAGCGTGAAAAGGAGCCGCATCAGCCAGGCCGTGAGCCCCATCTCGAACTGCTGGCGGAGGCGCCGTTGCACGCCGGCCTGCCGCGCCTCCTTCACGGCGGAGACGGCGCGCTGGAAGTCAGAGCGCGCGAGGTAGAGGTTCGCGAGGTGCGGGTGCGCCGAGGCGGGGCAGTCCTTGAGCGGGGCCTGCAGTGACTTCAGGGCCAGCCGCTCCACCTCGCCGAACTTGAGCACCGCGAAGGCCGCCTCGGCCGTGTTCAGCGAGAGGATGCAGGACTGGTAGCCGGTGGCGTTCACCGCCTCCATCGCCACCTTGAAGCAGGCCTCGGGGCGCTCGCGCTCGAACTCGACCGAGAGGAGCCCGTTGTAGCCCGAGATGCGGGTCTCGAGCTCGTCGGAGAGGGTGGACTTGCGCGCGATGGCCAGCGCCTCGTCGAAGCGGTGGAGCTTCATGAGCGGCCAGATCCGCCGGTGGTCCTGGCGGGGCGTGTAGATCCGGTCGTAGCGGTCGAGCGTGGCGAGCTGCTCGTGCCGGCGGTCCATCTCGCCGAGGAGACCCTCCTGCGCGAGCAGGATGCGCCGGTGCCAACGCTGCGCGAGAGGGCCCTGGGGGAGCGCGCCGTAGCGCGCGCGGAGGAGCTCCTCGGCCTTGCGCATGTGATAGAGGGCGCGGGGGAGGTTCGCCTCCTCCTCGTGGAAGACCTGCGCCAGGGCGAAGCGCGCGATGAGCGAATCGGGACGGGCGCGGAGGATGCGCTCGGCTTCCTCACGCGCGCGGATGAACTTCTCCTTCTGCAGGAGCTTCATCACGGCCTGCTCGGCGGCGTCTCCCTCGAGCGGGTCCGCGGCGGCGCGCGCGTCACGCGCGAAGGCCGCGCTCGCCGCGCTCAGCACGAGCAGCAGGGCCACGCGACCCCAGGCGGCTCCTCCGCGCCTCCTCATGCGCGCAGCGTGGAGCGCGAGAGCGTTTCGAGCGGACGCTCGGCGGCGGTGAGGATGATCCCGCGCGGGTCGTCGGCCCCGGGGACGAGCTCGAGCCGGTGCGAGAGCAGCGGCGGCAGGAGGTACTCCACGTCCTCCGTCGAGACGTAGTCCCGACCGCGCAAGAGCGCGAGCGTCTGGAGCCCCGGGATGGCCTGCACGAGCGCGCGGGTCGAGACCCCCTGCAGGACCCGCTTGTCCTCCCGCAGGATGCGCGCCGCGTCGACCAGGCACTCCTTCACCCCGCGCGCGACGTGGATCTGCGCGCGCAGCGCCGTGCGCGCCGCGATGATCTCGTTCCGCCGCACCTTGGGCAGGCTCGAGGCGGTGCGCGGCGTCCCCCAGGTCTCGAGCACCTCGAGCTCGGCCGCGCGGTCCACGTGCTTCATCTTCACCTTGAAGAGGAAGCGGTCGATCTGGGCCAGCGGCAAGGGATAGGTGCCGGCCACGTCGAGCGGGTTCTGCGTGGCGATGACGAAGAAGAGGTCGTCCAGCCGATGGCTCACGTTGTCCACCGTGACCTGCTTCTCGGCCATGGCCTCGAGGAGCGCGGCCTGCACCTTGGGCGAGGTGCGGTTGATCTCGTCCACCAGCACCACGTGGGCGAAGATCGGCCCGTGGCGAAACTGGAAGGTGTTGTGGTCGGGGTCGAAGATCATGACCCCCGTGATGTCCGACGGCAGCAGGTCCGGCGTGAACTGGATGCGCCGGAAGGCGGCGATGGCGTCGTCGGGCTGGTCGTCCACGATCGACTCGCCGAGCGCCTTGGCGAGCGTGGTCTTGCCCGAGCCGGGGTAGTCCTCGAGGAGGATGTGCCCGTCGGCCAGGATCGACACCAGGACGAGCTCGATCACCTCGTCGCGGCCCATCACGTGATCGCGCATGCGAGCGCGCAGCCGCTCGGCCACCTGGCGCGCGGTGGCGAGCTCGGACGGAGGCCGGGCCTCGGGGGTGGCGTCGCTTACGGGCAGAGCAGCATCCATGGTCCTCTCCTCGATCACCGCGTGAAGAACCAGCCCACCGGATTCAAGAGGGCGAGCAGCCTCCGGTGGGTGGGCAGGTGCGTTTTCAGCTCGCGCCGCACGCTCTCGACGAGCGAGGCGAACTCGGGGGGCGCGGCGGCCTGGCGGCTGCCGAGCGCGCGTCCGAGGTGCGCGTGGGTCAGGGGCAAGAGCGCCGGGCTCAGCGGGGCCAGGCGGCCGGCGTGGCGTTCGCGCGTCTCGCCGGGGCGGCGGGCCGCTCCCAGGTCCGAGAGCTGGTCCAGCACCGCGCGGTAGGCGGTCCGGTAGTAGGCCTCGCCGCTGGCCAGGCCCGGGATGAGGCGCCGGTAGCCTTTCACGCCGTAGGCCAGGACGAGCAGCGCGAGCAGCCCGAGGCCCGCGCCGCGCCCGAGCTTGCCCCACGGGATGACGAGCGGCTTCCCCTCGGGCGAGAGGCCCCCGGTCGGGTCGTTGCGCGCCAGCTCCCCGAGGAGCTTCTCGAGGTCGTAGTCCACCGGGCTCGGCGCCGGCAGGTCCGTGCGCTCGGGGTAGACGTCGAAGGTCACCCACCCCACGCCCTCGACGTGGATCTCCGGCCAGGCGTGCGCGCGGTCCCCCATGATCAGCAGCGAGGAGCCGCCCCCCCGCTTGCCCATCTGCACGGCGTAGCCGAGCGCCACGCGGGCCGCGATCCCCTGGCTGCGGAAGAGATAGACCGCGGCGTGGGCGAAGTGCACGCAGTAGCCGCGGAGCGCCCCGAAGAGGAAGTCCGCCGTGGGGTCGGTCTCGCCGGCGTGGGTCACCTTGCGGGTGTAGAAGCCTTCCCGCTCGAGGTAGCGCTTGATGGCGTAGGCCTTGGCCAGGTCGTCGTGCGCGAAGCGCGGGTCCACGCGCCGCACGATGATGTCGGCGAGCGTCTTGTAGCGCGGGTCGTCGGGGAGCGCGGTGTAGTGCGCGCGGTCGGCGGCGCTCCAGCGCTCGGGGACCGACCGTCGGCCGAGGAGCCTGAGCACCGGCACCGAGAGGACCTGCGACTCGACCTCGTAGGCCGCCACGAACTGGCGCGGGTTCGGGTTCTCGACCAGGCGCAGCTTCTGCGCGTGCGTGAGCGCCGGCGGCTGCGGGTGGTCCACGAGCAGGTACATCGTGGTCGGGACCTTCAGGTGGTGGTCCAGCGTCTGGCTCGCCGCGGCCACGCGCTCCTTTCGCCCTGGGAGCTCGGTGATCACGTCCGCGTCCGCGCTCTCGGCGGCGATCAGGTGATGCCCGTTGTACTTGGAGAGGGCTCGCTGCCGAAAATAGATCACGGGCTCCTTGGGCTCGAAGTCGTCGCGCAGGATGGCCACGGCCACCGGCTGCGGAGGGCCCTGCTGCTCGTAGTTGTCCTTGAAGGGGTTGTCCGAGCCGCTGCCGCCGCGCCCCCCTTGACCGCCTTGCCCCCCCTTGCCGTCCCCTTTGCCCTTCCCCGTCAGGCCGAGCGCGTCGGCGGACTTGGCGGGCTCGATGCGCTTCTCTCCGACGAGGTAGAAGAGCACGCCCAGCAGACAGAGCAGCACCACGGTGCTGAGCAGCTTCAGGAGCGGCTGGTCGCGCAGGAAGAGAAAGACAGCCAGGAGCGTGGCCGCGGCGCCGAGTCCCATGAGCACCGTGCTCGGGTCCACGCCGAGGGTCCAGGCCCAGTCGGAGAAGAAGCGCGGGCGGTTGAGCATGCGATTGCGGTGCGCGGCCATGGCGGCCACGACCGAGCCGGCCACGAACATCACCTCCAGGATCGAAAAGGCGCGCGCGCGGTGGGCGAGCAGCCTGAGGAGAAAGGTGCCGCAGAGGGCGGCCAGTCCGAAGGTGAGCACGTCGGCGGCCACGACCGAGCCCCGCACGCCGAGGAGGCCGGCCATCGCGTCCGAGGCCAGAAGCCGGTCGCCGAGGAGCCCCGCGAGGACCAGGGCCGCCGGAGCCACGACGAGGGCCACGAGGAGGCGAAACCGCCGGCGGTGCGCGGCGTAGGCCAGCAGCATCCCACCGAGGGCGAGCAGGACCGCGGAGAGGATCCCCGCGCTCGAGGAGAGCGGGTGGAGGTAGAGCGCGATGGCGAAGGCGTAGAGGAGCGCCTTGATCACCGTGACGTGGCGTGGCTCGGCGCGAGAGGCCGGAGCGGCGAGGGCGCGTGCGGTCGGCATCAGCGGGAAAGGGCCTCGAGCTGGCCGAGGGGTACGAGCTCCCCGGTGGGGCGATGCAGGACCTTCACCTTGAGGCCCGCCTGGCCGAGGCGCTGCACCATCTTCGGCAGCTCCCGCGCCGCCTCGAGTCCGCGCTCGGCCGGGGCGAAGAGCAGGCGCCCGAGGCGTCCGGGGGCGGCCACGACCACCTGGTCGTCCACGGCCAGGATTGCGGTGGCGCCCGGGATGCGGGGGGCGGCGCGCTCGACCTGCGGAAGCCACGGCCCGGGGGCGGGCGGCAAGAAGAGCACGCAGCTGCGCCGGCGCCCCTCGTCCACGCGGTCGAGGAAGCGGGCCAGGCCGCTCCCGCCGGTGCGGCGGTGGCGGATGGAGCCGACGATCAGGTCCAGCGCCTCGGCCGGGTCCTCGGTCGGCTCCTGCGCCCCGTCGGCCGAGAAGAGAAAGCTCGAGCCGAGCAGCCCCTCCTCGATGAAGTAGCGGGCGGCGCTGGCGGTGGGCTCGTCCCCGGGCCCGGCCACCAGGTAGGCGATGGCGCTAGGGCTCGGGGCGATGGCCCGCTCGGGGGTGCGTACCAGGAGCTGGCGGCTCCGGGCGTAGACCTTCCATAGTATGAGGCGCAGGGGGTCCCCGGGGGCGTAGCGCCGCATGTCCAGGTACTCGCCCTCGACGGGACCGGACGGGTGCGAGAGCGCGTCGCCGCCCACGAAGTGCGTGATCACGTGCCCCGTGACGCGGGCCTTGGGGGGCCGGATACGTACGCGCTGGAGCGTGCGGCGGGGGAGGCCGAGGCGGGCCAGGCCGAAGATGTCCGTCACCACGAAGCGGCGGAGGACTCCGGCGGTGGTCCCGCGCTCGAGGGGACGGACCACCTCCTCGATTCGCCCCTGGGTGCGCTCCATCCAGACCTCCACCGGGGAGGGCTCGAGCCATTCGAGCTTCACCTGCACCATCGGCCAGCGGGCGAAGCGCGGGAAGGTATAGCCGGTCCCGGAGGTCACGCCGCTCTCGAGCTCCAGGTCTCCCCCGGCCTCGGTCAGCCGCAGCCCCCGGCGGAGCTTCAGCCAGAGGAGCAGGGTCACGAGCAGGACCATGAGCATGGCGAAGGCCACGAGGAGCATGGCCACCAGCGCCCCGCTATACAGGACAAAGTCCATTTCTCCCGTGGCATAGCGGAAGTAGACCCAGAGGGCGACGGCGACCACCAGGGCCCCGGGCGCCGTGAGGGGCAGGTAGTAGCGAAGCGCCCAGGCCCGGCTCATGACCTGTCGCATGGCCGTAGCGTGGCCTAGCTCTCTGGCGTAAGCAAGGGTCGGGAGGACGGTGCGGGGCCCGCGGTCCGAGGCGGGCGAAGGAGCCGGAGCGAAGAGGGTGGGCCCGGGGAGGGGCACTCGGGTAAGCTCCCGTTCCGCAGCCGTCCGTTCCCGCAAACGAGAACGCGAGAAAACCGAGCAGAGAGGGAGAGCAAGATGCCGATCATCAATTCCATGATCCCCGAGTTCACCGTCCAGGCCTACCACAACAACGAGTTCAAGACGGTCACCCGCGCGGACCTGAAGGGCAAGTGGTCGGTGTTCTTCTTCTACCCGGCGGACTTCACCTTCGTCTGCCCGACGGAGCTCGGGGACCTGGCCGACAAGTACCAGCAGCTCAAGGAGATGGGCGTCGAGGTCTACGGCGTGAGCACCGACACGCACTTCGTGCACAAGGCCTGGCATGACGCGTCCGAGACGATCAAGAAGATCAAGTACCCGATGCTCGCGGACCCGACCGGCAACCTGAGCCGCGCCTTCGGCGTGTATATCGAGGAGTCGGGGCTGGCTTATCGCGGAACCTTCGTGGCCGACCCCGAGGGAAAGATCAAGCTGGCCGAAATCCACGACAACAGCATCGGCCGAAACGCGAGCGAGCTGGTGCGCAAGATCCAGGCGGCGCAGTTCGTGGCCACGCACGCCGGCGAGGTCTGCCCGGCCAAGTGGACCCCCGGCGCGGCCACGCTGAAGCCGGGCCTCGATCTCGTAGGCAAGATCTAGGTTCGTCGGCGGCGCCCCCACGCGGGGCGCCGGCGCCTCGCCTTCAAGCGCCTCGCCCGTCCGCGCCCTCTCGCCGTGCTATCTTCCCCGGCACTTCGACCTGGGGAGGCAGCCCATGCTAGACGACGCGCTTCTGGAGCAGCTTCGAACGCACTTTTCGTCGCTCGCCGCGGAGTACACCTTCGCGCTCTTTCCGAGCGCCCACGACAAGCAGGCCGAGCTGCGGGGCCTGCTCGAGGGCCTCGCGTCGGCCAGCCCGAAGCTCCACCTGGTCGAGCAGGGGCCCGAGCAGCCGGTAGTGCAGTTCGATCTCCTGCGCGGCGGTGCCGCGACGGGGGTGCGCTTTCGCGGCGTCCCCGGCGGACACGAGTTCACCTCGCTCGTGCTCGCGGTGCTGAACGCCGACGGGAAGGGGAAGCTCCCCGACGAGGGGATCGCGCGGCGGGTGAAGGCGCTCAAGGGGCCGATCGACCTTCGCACCTACGTGTCGCTCTCGTGCACGAACTGCCCCGACGTGGTGCAGGCCCTGAACGTGATGGCGCTGCTCCACGGGGACCTGCGGCACACCATGATCGACGGCGGCCTCGTCGAGGAGGAGGTCGAGCGGCTCGGTATCCAGGCGGTGCCCACGGTCTACGCGGGGGACAAGCTTCTGCACGTCGGGCGCGGCTCTCTGGCCGAGCTGCTGGATCGCCTGGAGGAGCACTTCGGCAGCGCCCCCGCCCCCGTCGGGGAAGCCGGCGCCGCGGCGGTCCCGGCGGCGAGGCACTTCGACGTGGTGATCGTGGGCGGCGGCCCGGCCGGCTGCTCGGCGGCGATCTACACCGCGCGCAAGGGGCTGAGCACCGCCATGGTCACCCAGACGGTGGGGGGCCAGGTGCGCGAGACGCTCGGCATCGAGAACCTGGTTTCCGTGAAGTACACCGAGGGCAAGCGGCTGGCCGCCGACCTGGAGCAGCACCTGCGCGCCTACCCCGTGGAGCTCCTCGAGCACCGCAAGGTGCTGGAGATCCTCGACGGAGAGCGGAAGGAAGTGCGCCTGGCGGGGGGCGAGGTGCTCACTGCCGACGCGCTGATCCTGGCTACCGGAGCCCGCTGGCGGGAGCTCGGCGTTCCCGGCGAGAAGGAGCACCTCGGCCGAGGCGTCGCGTTCTGCCCGCACTGCGACGGCCCGTTCTACAAGGGGCGGCGCGTGGCGGTGGTCGGCGGCGGCAACTCGGGCGTCGAGGCGGCGATCGACCTGGCCGGCATCTGCTCGCACGTCACGCTGGTCGAGTTCCTCGAGGCGCTCAAGGCCGACGCCGTGCTGGTGAAGAAGCTCAAGACGCTGCCGAACGTGGCGGTGATCCTGAACGCGCGCACCACCGAGGTGGTGGGCAACGGCGACGGCGTGACGGCGCTCCGCTACAGCGACCGCCACACGAACGAGGCCGGCGAGGTTGCGCTCGACGGGGTCTTCGTGCAGATCGGCCTCGTGCCGAACAGCCAGCTCGTCAAGGAGCTCCTCGAGACCAACCGTCACGGCGAGATCGTGGTGGACGCGCGCGGCCGCACGAGCGTGGCGGGGATCTACGCGGCCGGCGACGTGACGACGGTGCCCTTCAAGCAGATCGTGATCGCGATGGGGGAGGGGGCTAAGGCGGCCCTGACGGCCTTCGAGGACCGCATGCGGGCGGGGTAGGGCGCGGCCGGAAGGGCCGTGCGGCCAACGTGGCCAGGTTCACTTCGCGCGCGTGCGAGGCAGCTCCACCTTGACCCAGTAGGCCTCGTTGGCCGAACGGAGCTTCTCGACCAGCGCCGTGAAGCGTTCGTTGGCGATTGCGACGTCGATGTCGACGCGGCTGAGGTCATAGACCCCCTTCTCGGCCAGCCCCCCGTTGCTGATCAGATTCCGTACGCGCTCCCGAAGCTCGGGTTCGAGCGGGCGCCCCTGCTCCGTGGCCTCCTTGACCGCCCTGAGGAGCGCCGTCGTATCGGTGGTCCGCTTCGCGACCAGCTTGAGGAGGCTCGTCCGGAGCAGCGAGACCCACGGCTTCTCGTGCTCGGCCGGCAGCCGCGCGTAGCTGTCGTGGTAGGCGAGGCCGACGAAGGGCTCCGCGAGGGCCCAGAGCTCCTGGAAGGCGTCGCCCTGTGCGGCCTTCGCCCGGGCCACCGCGAGCTGTGCCGTGGACTGCTCGGTGAAGCGAGAGAGCAGGGCGCGTCGCACCGCCTGGGTCTTCCGCCGCGCCGCGGTCGCCTGCGGCGTCCACGCCGTGTCGCGCACGACGCGCTCGGCCAGGACCTCGTCGAGGTTGCGCACCGCCGCGCGGAGGTGCAGTCCCGTGAGCGGTCCCTTCGCCGCCGCCTTGCTGAGCTGGACCTCCGACACCACCGCGTCGAGCCAGCGGGTGAGGAGCCGCATGCGTTCGGTCTGCACGCGCGCCACGAGCTTCGCGTCGCTGCCGCGCACCTCGGGGGCCACGAGGTCGCCGGAGCTGCGCAGCGTGTTGCGCGCCTCGGAAGCCCAGGCGTGACTCCGTCGCTCGATAGACCCGGGGCGCAGTCCCTTCTCCGCCGCGCGTATGGTGAGCAGCGCCTGGGCCACGTCCATAGAGAACGCGATCGGCGCTGCCTTCTGGAGGATCTGCTGTGCGCGGTGCTGGAGCTGCTTCTCGGTTGCCCCGTCCGGGACGTCCACGCGCGCGAGCAGATCTTCCACGAGCCGGGGCACTCGGTCGTAGTTCATGGTGCGGTCCCGATGACGCGAGCTGACGAGCCGCTCGAGAAGAAGCAGCCGGTGGTCGGCATCCTCGGGGGCGATGCGTCGGAGGGCGTCGCCCAGGAAATGCGGCGTGACGGCCCAGTTCGTGGCGCTCGGGCTTGCGGCCCAGCCTCCGCGCAGCTCGAGCTCCACGCGGTCGAGCACGTGCTGGAGCTGTCGGGCGAGGCGCACGCGCTGGGCCGGTTCGAGGGCCAGCTCGAGCTTGCCCGAGGCCGAGGCCTCGAGGACCTCTTGCGCCACCTTGGCCACGCGCTCCACCCTCTCGGCGGCCGAGACATGGCGGCGTCCAGGGCCGTTCAGGTGGTGCTTGGCCCACTGCACGGCCTGCTCGAGGCGCTCCGGACTCGAGTAGAAGGCGCGGTCGGTGAGCTTCACGCGACGGGGCTGCGTCTTGCCGTCCGTCGGTGGCGCCTTTCCCGGCTGCGCGGCCTGGGCCGCGGGGCCGACGAGCAGGGCGACGAGAGCGGCCGGCAGAAGACCTGCGCGGAGGCGGGCAGGCCAGCCCAACCGGGACGTATGGGCGCGAGCGAGATCTGGTTGTAGGCGGTCCATGCGGCCACCAGAAAGCACGGCGTGTGCCAGGACCGTTTCTCGAGACTCCGGCGGTCTGGAGGGAAGCGCGACGCCCTCGGATGGATGGAGGAGCCGTCCTCCGAAAAATAGCGCAAACGACCGTTCGCAGGTCCGCCCCGGTCGGCGCAGCGCGGCCGGGCTCAGGCGCCGGTGCGATTCACCGTCGCGGCGAGCCACCGCCGGGCGACGAGCAGGAGCACCGTCGAGGAGCAGGCGATGGCGCCGTGGATGGCCCACATGGTCTCGGTCCGCATCGGCCCCTGCTCCGGGCAGTAGCGCGCTAACAAGATACCGGCATAGAAGCTGGTGATCACCTTGGTCAGGAACCAGGGGAACTGCGCCACGCCCATGTAGGCCCCCACGCGATCCGGCGGAGCGATCTCGGCCGCGAGCTGGTAGAAGCGCGGCTGCCAGAGGGCTTCACCGATGGTCTTGATCACGATGAAGCTCCAGAGCCCCCACTGCGTGGGCCCGGCGCAGAGCAGAAAGGTGGGCAGGGCCATGATGAGCGTACCCACGACCATCAGGCGATAGACGCTTACGCGCTGGGTGAGCGAGGTGAAGATCGGCACCAGCACGAAGATCAGGATCGGGTTCAGGTTGGTGGCGGCCTCGAAGTTGTCGCCCACCCAGGTGCCCCGGTAGGCCCGTTCCACGTACTGCGGCAGGGCGAGCCAGGAGAGCGCGAAGAGGGTCTGCACGGGGATGAGCGCGAAGATGAAGAACGAGAAGCGGGCGTCGGCGAGCGGGTGCTGCTTGAGCCATTCGAGGGCCCGCGCGAAGGGGCTCGTAGCTGCGGCGCGCGCGGGCGTTGGCGACGTCGCTACCGGGGCGCCGGTAGCGGCTCCCTCCAGAGCGGGCGGCCGCGCGGCGTCGAGGGCGCGTTTCTCGGCGCGCCGCGTGAGCAGGGCGATCGTGCCGAGGAGCGAGACCAGGCTCACCCCGACGTAGACCCAGAAGACGCCGCCGATGCCGGCGCTCTTGCGCACCGGGGGCGAGACGAAGGTGGGGAGCCAGCCGCCCAGGTTGGCGAGCGCGTAGAGCATGGCGTAGCCCATGGGGGCCTGCTCGGCGGGCGAGAAGCGCCTGACCGCGGCGTAGACCGACGGCTGATAGAAGCCGTTTCCCACGACCATGATCAGACTTCCGCCGAGGACCAGCAGGTGCGCGGGACCCCAGAGCCCCTTCGCCAGCCCGAGCGTCGGGGCGAGCGCCACCACGGCCCGCCCGACGACGAGGAGCAGGAGCGCCACCAGCACCGAGCGCCGGACACCCCAGCGGTCCGAGAGGCCCCCGAGAAAGAACATCGAGATCGTGATCCCGCCCGTGAGCGCCCCGATCATCGGGCTCGCCTGCTCGTCGGTGAGCCCGATCTGCTTGTTGTAGAACATGGCCAGGAGCGACAGCATGCCGAAGTAGGCCAGGCCGTCGAGGAGGAAGGAGTAGTTCACGCCCCAGAGGACCTGCGGGGCGCGTCGCAGATCGAGCAGGGGCTGCACGATCTGGCGCAGGATCGAGGGCGTGGCGGGTGCTGCTGCGAGATCGAGCTCGGGCATGCGCGCATCAGCGCACGGGGAGCGGGGAGGGGTCAAGCGCGGGCGAGCTGTTCCGGAGGCGGGGCTATGCCGTGCCTACCGATAACCCTGAGGCTGGGTCACCCGCGTGCGGCCGCCGGCGATGGAGCGCACGGAGTAGCCGTCTGGCCCGTAGGCGTTGCTCTTCACGAACGCGCGGCCGGCTCGCGTTCCGCGCGCCGTTCCGTCGGGGGCGAAGGTCTCGCTGCGACCGACGTGGAGGCGCCCCTCCTCGAAGTTCTTCTGTCCGGCCTGCGCGGCGTACTGGACCGCCAAGAGGCTGCGACTTCCGGAGGCCACGTTGGTCGGCAGGATGGAGACGCCGAAGCCGCGGCCGTTGGCCTTGACCGCCGCCCAGTCGGCCGCCACGGGACTCGAGATGAACGCCTTCTTGATCACGCCGATCTTCACGCCGGCCCGGTAGAAGGTCAGCGAGCCGGCGCTGTTGTCCACGCGGTCGGCCTGGCGGGCGAAGTCCTGCACCGTGGAGACGAAGCCCTCGAGGATCCCGCGGGCGCCCCTGGTCGTCTTCTGGCCGTTCGCGGTCGCGATCTCCTTCACGCGCTTGCCGCTGATGGCCACGCCCTCTCGGAGCACGCCCACGGGTCCGGTCACGCCGATCTCCTGCAGCCACTGGTTGATGCGTGCGAGCTCGGTCTCGCCCGCGAAGGCCGGTCCGGCGAGTCCGAGGACGAGGGTCGCAAGTGCGATCCGAAGCAGCCGGGGAGTGCGATGCCTCATGGTGGTGGATCTCCTTTCCGGCCGTCCTGAAGGGCAAGGGGCATGCCGCTTCCGGTGCTCGCGTAACGTGGGCTGATCGCAGCGAGTCGACCCTTCGCCGTGCCTTTGGGGCGCGGCCACCCGAGGCGCGGAGCCGGAAGGCTCGACAGCCGTGCAATCGGCCGTGGGCAACGCGTGGGCCGGCGGGCCGGTCCTCGGATTGCGTCGTCCGGGGCAGCTTGGCATCATGCCCGCGTGTCCTCGCCCCCCGCAGCGCCCGACGATGATCGCCCCGCGCGCCGTCGTCGCTTCGCGGCGCTCGGCGTGGTGCTGCTCCTGGCCGCGGCGGTCTTCGCGCCCTTCGCGGTGAGCGCGGCTCTCTTCGTCGGCTTGCCGCCGGCCGGCACTCCCCTCGAGGAGCTCGGGTACTCGGGCTCGCCGGTAGGTCGCCCGGTGAAGATCGTGGTGGAGCCCTCGGGGCGCACGGCCTGGTTCGTCCTCCTCGGCTATCGCGGCACCGGCCACCTGGTGCTGCGGGCCTGTCGCGTGGAGCTCGCCACGGGGCGGGCTCTCACCTGTCCGCTCCTCGCCGAGGCTACGGGGGGCGATCACTTCGGACGCCTGCTCCACGCCTACGGGGAGGGACGGCTGCTCGTGCTCGTCCCGCAGCGTGACGCGCGTCGCGGCACCCGGCTGAAGCTCGCCCTCCTCGGGGACGCGTCACCGGTGCTGCGCGAACTTCCCGGGGCCTGGAGCGCAGCCCACGGGGACGGCAGCGAGCCCCTCACGCTCACCTTCGATGCGAAGGCCCGGCGCTTCGAGCTCTTCGCGGCCACCACGACCGCGCCGATCGCCGGGCAGCGCCTGCGCATCGCCGCGGACGGGCAGGCGGGCCCGCTCGAGCCCGTGCGCCTCCCCGCGGCGCATCCCCCCGGCGTGACGATCTGGACCCCGATGGGGGCTCTGCCGGGTGACCCTGCGCGGGTGGTGCTCTTCGACCTGCGCGGTTACTGGCTCGCCAACGGGGCGAAGGTCACGCGGCTGGGCGCCGTGACCTGCACCGCGGCCTGGGCGCGCTCGTGCCTCGTCCTGCCGTCGACGGTTCAGCACGACGACCTCGTGCTGCGCTGGGCCACGAGTTGGCTGGACGCGAGCGGCACGCTTCAGCCGCTGGCCGACGGAGGACCAGCCGCTCTCGGCGAGCTGCGGCGGACGCTCGTCGAGCGCGTCGAGCCGAGCGGAGCGCTCCGACCGGTGCTGGGCTGGCATGCCGTAGGGGGCGCCGAGGAGGCGTTTCGCACCCGCCTGCCGTCGGGGGAGCTGCTGACCGCCGCGATTCGCGTCCGGGGGAGCGAGCAGGTCTTGCTCCTGTCGAAGGGCAGCGGTCCCGCGCGACGCGTGGCCCGCGAGGCCCACACCCTCGGGGACTGGACCTTCGTCCCCTGGAAGGGCGGTCTCTTCGCGCTGCAGCGAGACCGCGCGCTCCCCCTCGACCTCGAGCTGCGGCCCGTGGTGCGCGTCTCTCGACTGGCCAATCTGGGGAGCGTGCTCGCCGAGCGCTTTCGCCTGGCCGCGCCGGCCACCGCGATCTACCTCGCGAGCCTCTTGGGCTTTCCGATCCTGGCCGTTTGGGCGCTGCGCCGGCTCGCGGGGCAGCGCCGCGCGGGCAGCGTACCCGTGGGCGGACCGCTCGTCGCGCTCGTCTGCTACGTGCTCGTGGCGGGGCTTCTGCTCCTCGATAACTGGCGCTTTCTCTTCCCGCCGTGAGCGCGCTCGTCGTCGGAGGTTCTTCGATCAGCGATACCCGTCGGGGTGCGCGAGACGCCAGGCCCAGGCGGAGGAGACGATCGCTTCGAGGCTGGAGCGCTGCGGCCGCCAGCCGAGCTCGCGCTGCGCGGCCTCGGCGCTCGCTACGAGGACCGCCGGATCTCCCGGCCGCCGCGCCGCTTCCACGACGGGGATCGCGTGCCCCGTCACGCGCCGTACCTCGTCGATCACCTGGCGCACGGTGAAGCCGGTGCCGCTCCCCAGGTTGTAGATCAGCCGCCCGTCGCCGCCCGCGAGCGCCTCGAGCGCCGCGACGTGCGCGCATGCCAGGTCGCTGACGTGCACGTAATCTCGCACGCAGGTCCCGTCCGCCGTCGGATAGTCCGTGCCGAAGACCGTCGCGTGTGCGCGTCCTCCGCGCGCGACCTCGAGCAGGTTCGGGATCAGGTGCGATTCGGGGCGGTGGTCCTCGCCGCGCTCGGGCGTGGCCCCCGCGGCGTTGAAGTAGCGCAGGGCCGCGTAGCGCAGGCCGTGGACCCGATGCCACCAGGAAAGCATTTCCTCGACCATGTGCTTCGAGGCGCCGTAGGGGCTCGTGGGGCGCAGGGGCGAGGACTCCCGGAGTGGCAGCTCCTCCGGGTCGCCGTAGAGCGCCGCCGTGGACGAGAAGACGAGCTGGCCCACGCCGGTCGCCAGCATGGCCTCGAGCAGGGTCAGGCTCCCCGCCACGTTCACGCGGAAGAAGCGCTCCGGCGCACGCATCGACTCGCCGGCCTCGATGAGCGCCGCGAAGTGCAGCACGGCCTCGGAGCCGGCCGAACGCAGAGTGGCCTCGAGCGTCGCGCGGTCGGCGAGGTCTGCCACGACGAGCTGCGCCCGTCGGGGGACCGCCGCGCGGTGGCCGCGGCTCAGGTCGTCGTAGACGACCACCTCGTGACCCGCGGCGAGGAGCTCCTCGCTCACGACGCTGCCGACGTAGCCGGCTCCACCGGTGACGAGCACGCGCATGCGCCACCTTCGCATGCGGAGGGCGCGGCGCCAATCGGTCTGGCCACCGGCCTGGCCAGCGGGGTGTGATCGCAGACCGTCGGTCTAGGGTGCCGGGCCTGGCGACGGGAGGCGGGCAAGAGCGCGAGCGGCGGTGGGCGCATGCGGGGGGCGGGGGCGGATCGGTGCGGCGGGGGCGGATCGGTGCGGGGCGGAAGAAACAGCCGGGCAGCGGGCTGCCGCATCGGATGCGGCCGCGGCTCGCGAGCCGTTTTCCGGTGCACGTGACGATGAAGGTCGTGTCAGACCTGCCGAACCTCCGTGCCAAGCCGCAGCTCCGGGTGATCGAGGCCGCATTTCGGGCGGCGCTCGGCTGCCACGGGCTCAATCTCGCGCACTACTCGATCCAGAAGAACCACCTGCACCTCATCACCGAGGCCAAAGACTGCGACGTCCTGATGAAGGGGCTCAGGGGGCTGGCGATTCGCCTCGCCCGGCGACTCAACGACCGCCTCGGGCGGCACGGGCGGGTCTTCGCCGACCGCTACCACCAGCGCATCTTGCGCACGCCGAGCGAGACCCGGCACGCCGTCGCCCATGTGGTCCAAAACCGACGGAAGCACTGCGCGCAGCGCGGCAAGTGGGTGCCCAGGCGCGAGCTCGATCCGTGCTCCTCGGCGCGCTATCTCGTAGGCGGCTGGAAGGACGTCGCGCCGGTGCCGCCCTCGGGAGAGCCTACAGTCGGCGAGCCACGAACCTGGCTCCTGCACACGGGCTGGAAGCTTCGAGGGAAGCTGCGTACAGACGACGTTCCAGGACGCTGAGCGTCGAGAGGCGCCCGCGCCCGTGTGCGCCCTCCGCCGGCGAAGTGGGGCCGGCGATCATCGTCCCCGACGACGACTAGACCTGGTCACCTTGGCCAATGCGACCATGTTTGATCGCGTGACTACTTGCTTCTGCGTAGTCACGATCGCGCGATTTAGCTAGATAGACGGTACGAAGCGTGCGGAGAGGGAACCTGCGCGGACTACTCGACCGGAGGCATGTCCCCGGTGCCCGGGTTCGTGCCGGGGTTGCCGCCGGCAGCGCACGTCGCGCCGCACATGTCGGCGGCCGGGTCGAACTTGCAGTTCTTGAGGGCGTTGTCGGCCATGGTCTTCGCCGCGCCGTCGCAGGACGTGCTCCCCGTGCCGCCGGTGCTCCCGGTGCCGCCCTGGTTCTGCGCGTTCTTGAAGGCCTGGCACTGCATGCCGGCGACCCCCGAGAGCTTGCTGCAGTCCGCCGACTTCCAGCAGTCCGCCATCTTCGACGCGAATTGCTCGCAGGAGTTGCTGCCGCATCCGACGCCGAACATCCCGAGCGTTCCGGCCACCACGATCGTCGCGAAGATCCTCATTCGTACACCTCGTCTTGCTAAGGTTGGCGTCCGCGGAGGGAGCGGCCGGTCGGGCCATTCCTCCAGCGGTCGCGTGAAGGGGCCATTTCAAGCGCGCGGGGCCACCCTGTCAAGAGCGCTGGTCACACCCCGGGTTTCCGGGGCGGTCCTCGCGTTGACCTCCCGGGAACGGACAGTGTAGGGTCCGGCCGTCGCGTCCTCCCAACCACCAGCCTTTTTGTGAGGTTCGAGAATGGCTCGCCGCCCCCTGCTCGCATCCGCGCTGACGCTGCTCCTCGGCGCGCCCTCTTGGGCCCAAGCTCCCACGACGCAGCCCGCGGCGGCGCCGGCGACGCAGCCCGCACCTCGGCCCGTCGCCCCGGCCCCGACGCCGGCCGCGCCCCCCGCACCATCCACCCCTGGTCCGGCCGCCGCCCCGCGCCCCGAGCGCTACGATCCGTCGGCCTACGTGCCGCGGCCCCTCGAGGAGACCGAGGCCGCCGCCGACCGCGTGGTCGCGCGCGATCTGGACACCAAGGTGGAGCTCGTGCAGCGCGGTAACTTCTCGCTCCACATCGGAGCGCTCCTGCAGCTCCAGGGGGCCTTCTACGTGGGCAACGAGGCGGGGATGCAGCTCAACGACGCCGCCGACACGGAGGGCTTCCGCGTGCGGCGCGCGCGCCTGGCCTTCGGCGGCCAGCTCCTGCGGCACGTCTCCTATTATCTGGGCGTCGACCTGAAGGACACGGTCATGATCGCCCTCGGCGGGGACCGCGGCAGCGAGATCCTGGACGCGCGCATCGCCTGGGAGCGCTTCCCCTGGGCCCACATCTCCGTCGGCATGGACAAGGTCCCCTTCTCGACCTTCGCCATGATGTCCTCGGGCCGCCTGGCGATCATCGAGCGGCCGCTCGGCGTCACGCTCGTCGCTCCGGATCGGCGCGTGGGGATCACCGTCTCGGGCCGCCTCTCCCGGGGTCACGCCTTCGCGCGCTACGCGGGCGGCGTCTACAACGGCTCCGACGGCGTCACCTCGGGGAACCGGATGGCCGGCACGGCCGCCGCGGGCTACCTGCAGCTCGGCTACGCCGTCCCGACCGTGCGCTGGGAACCGGAGCCCGTCGGCGTCACGCTCTCGGGCGGCTACATGTACGACGACGGACCGGCGGTGAACCGGCACAAGGCGAGCGGCAGCCTCGCGCTGCACGGCTGGCTCTTCCGCGTGACCGGCGAGCTCCTCTGGGAGAAGGTCATCCCCGACGCGCAGCCCGCCGCGGCGCCCACCTCCGGCACGTTCTCCCGCTGGGGGCTCGTCGGCGAGGTCACCGCCTTCCTCTGGCGCAACTACCTGCAGGCCGCGTTCCGCTACGAGTACTTCCGGGACAACGACCAGCTCCCGACCTTCGGCAAGCAGCAGCTCCTCTCGGGCGGGATCAACGTCTACCTCTGCCGCGACCGCTTGAAGGCTCAGCTCAACTACATCCGGCGGCAGGAGCTCGAGGGGCCGGGCGTGGATAACGACGTGGGGCTCGCCCAGCTCCAGGCCATGTTTTAGGGCGAGAGGAACAACATGCGTCGGTGGACTCTCTTCGCGCTCCTCGCGAGCGTGCCGGTGCTCCCGACCTGTCGGGACGAGCAGCAGTTCGCCCGGGTGGTCGTGATCGACGACATGGCCCAGGTCATCGGTGGGCCGGCGGCCCAGGCGCGCGTCGGCGACTTTCTCCTCGAGAACGACCGCCTGCGGGCCGTGGTGCACGGGCGCCACAACCAGCGCAGCACCTTCCCCATCTCCAACGGAAGCCTGGTCGACCTCGACATCCAGCGCCCCGCGGACCGCTACGGCGTGGGGAAGGGCTCGGATGCCTTCTACGAGCTCGGGCCGATGGTGAACCTGAAGGTGAGCGGCAGCGGCTCCATGCAGCACGGCGCGTGCGACGCGGTGGGAGCCTCGCCCTGTCCGAGGGACCCCGACGGGCGCGCGCTCGCGGGCTGCGTGCGCGTCAGCGGCACCGGCAAGGGCGAGAACATCATGGGTGTGCTCGGCCTCCTCGATCTGGCGATCCTGAAGAACTACCCCGCCGACGAGCTCGAGATCGTGAACGACTACGACCTGTGCCCGGGCGAGACCTTCGTGCGCATCACCACCACCGCTCGCTTCTACGGCAAGGGAGCCGAGCTCAAGATGGCCGCGCTGAACGCGCCGGCGAGCATCCTGGACATCATGCTGGGCGAGAACACCGGCGTCGATTGCGCTCGTGCTCCGTGCCCCTCGGCGAGCCCGCACTGCGACGACCTGCTCAAGGTGCTCGAGTTCGGCTCGCTCAAGACCGAGATGAAGCGGTGTCGCAGTCCCGCGCAGAAGCTGGCCGGCCTGCTCGGCGGGGACTTCATGCTCTTCTCGGGGAAAGTGCACGTCTTCATCCCCGGCAGCGGTTTCGACCACGAGACCTACATCCGCAGCCTCTTCGACGCGGGGGGCGACGTCTTCTCGAACCCGCTCTCCCTCGACTACGTGACGGCCATCGGCCCGGGCGTCTCGTACGCCTACTTCGCGGACGGCACCGTCTCCATCCCGGTCTTCTCGGAGGCCTTCACCGCGGCGATCACGAACCGCTTCGCCTGCCCGCGCTCGAACAAGGAGTGCTTCAAGGGCAACGAGCTGCGCTTCACCCGCTACGTCGGCGTAGGCGACGGCAGCGGCGCCTCCGCGCTCGAGGGGTACTACCGCCTGCGCAAGATCCCGACCGGCGAGCTGCGCGGCCACGTGGTGGACTACCGCACGCGCAAGCCGGTCTCGGGCCTCGACGTCGTGGCCTACGGCCTGCCGAAGTCCTGGGCGGGGCTCGACGACGCGGCGATCGCGCGGAAGGGCTACGTGGAGCTCGCGGCGGCGCACCGCGACGAGTCGCGCACTGCGCTCAATCCGGCGGGCCACGTGGGGGCCATCTCGCACTTTCTCACCGACAGCGGGCTCGACTCCGTCAAGGACGGCAGCTTCGAGGGCCGGCTCCCCGCCGGGCGCTACGTGCTCGTGGCCGCCGAAGAGGGCCGCGCTATCTCGTCCCTCGTGCCGCTGACCATGGGCGTGGGGCAGAGCGTGAAGGCCCTCGTGGTGGCCGGCGAGAGCGGCACCCTGCAGTACGCGGTGCGCGAGGCGTCGGGACGCCTTTTGCCCTCGAAGATTACGCTCGGGCAGTGCTTCGTGGAGTGCGCGCGCAACGAGGACTGCGGTGGTCCGACGCCGGTCTGCGACGGCGAGACGGGGCTTTGCCGTCCCTCCGCCGGCTACCAGGGCCCGGGGGATTGCCGGCCCGATCAGCGCTGGGACGCGGCCGCCCGCACCTGCCGCTGTCCGAGCGTCGGGAAGCTGCCCCTCGAGCTGGGCGGACGGCGCTACGCCGACGGCACCGTGCGCGTCGAGCAGGCGGGGAGCGGCCAGGGCCAGCTCGAGCTCCCGCCCGGCGTCTATCAGGCGGTGATCTCCCGCGGCGTCGAGTACGAGCTCCACAAGCAGTACGTGACGATCACCCCCGGCCTCGTCTCGCGCGTGACGGCGACGCTGCCGCGCGTCGTGGACACGCGAGGCTGGATCGGCGCCGATTTCCACGTACACGGCCCGAACAGCGTGGACTCGGGCCTGACCCACGAGGCGCGCGTGATCTCTTACGCCACCGAGGGGGTCGAGCTGATCACGGCCACCGATCACGACCAGCTCACCGACTACGCCCCGACGATCCGCCGCCTCAACCTGGCGCCGTGGGTGCGCAGCCAGGTGGGCGTCGAGATCTCGCCCCTCGACTACGGCCACTTCATCGGCTTCCCCTTGCGCTTCGACGAGACCGCCGAGCTGAAGGGGGGCTTCCACTGGCGCAAGCCCTTCCCCGGCGGGGACCCCGACTGGGTGAACATGCCGCCGGTCGAGATCTTCAAGAACCTGCGCGAGCGGGGGAGCCTCGGGCCCGACCGCACGGTGGTCTTCGTGGCGCACTACTACGATCACTTCAGCTTCTACGGCATCGACCCGTGGACGCTCGAGCTGCCGCCGCTCAGCGTAACGGCCTTCTTCAACCGCGTGCTCATGCCGGCGAACTTCTCGGGCAACTTCGACGCGGTCGAGCTCTTCAACGGCAAGAACCTGGACCTTATTCGCCGGCCCACCTGGAAGGAGATCCGCACCTACAACAACGACCTGGCCACGCTGCTCGGCGACGGCAAGCTCTCGGCCGAGGAGCGGCTCCGACGGTGGATCCGGCTCTCCAGCGACGCGCAGCGCGAGTTCATGCGGCGCACGCCGAGCGAGCAGAAGCTGGCGCTCTCCGGCGCGGGCAAGGACTTCCAGTGCCGCTGCACGGCCGACGCCGACTGCGGTGGAACGACGCTCTGCGACGAACGCACGGGGGCCTGCACGCCGGGTTGCGCCGACAATGGGGGCTGCGATGCCAAGCTGGTGCAGGCCGGTCGCGAGGCCTGTCAGCCGAAGAACGTCGCCGAGCCCGCGCGCAAGGTCTGTCAACGCGTGACCACGAGCTGCGCCGGGGACGAGCAGTGCACCGTCACCTGGGCCGAGGGGAAGGTGAAGGAGCGCTGTCTCCCCGACCCGACCGGCGGCCTCGGCAAGCGCTGCGAGCTCGCCTGTACGGGGGATGCGGACTGCAAGAGCGCGGGGGACGCCCTTCGCCCTGTCTGCGAGCCGAAGAGCGGTCGGTGCGTGGCCGAGGCCCCCGCCGCGGCCGCGAGCGACGAGGAGCCCTGCCCCACGCTGCGCGGGACGGTGGACGACTGGTTCGTAATGCTGAACCGCGGCATCCGGCGACCCGCGCTTGGCAACTCCGACAGCCACGGGACCTACAGCGGCGAGGCGGGCTTGCCGCGGACCTACGTGCGGGCGAGCGGTGAGCTGCCGTCGCAGATCACGCCCGAGGAGGTGGCCGACCAGGTGAAGCAGATGCAGGCGCTCTCGACCTACGGCCCCTTCGTCGAGTTCTCGGTGAACGGGCAGGCGCTGGGCTCGACGGTGAAGGTCAAGAAGGGCGAGACCGTGCAGCTCAAGGTGCGCGTACAATCCCCGCGCTGGTTCGACGTGGACCGCATCGAGATCTACGCCAACGGCGAGCTGATCAAGGAGATCACCGGACGCACGAACTGTCCCCCCGGCGCCACCGACTGCATCCGCGTGCCGAACGACAGCGTGGTGAACTTCGATGGCACCCTCTTGCACACCCCGCAACGGGACACCTGGTACGCGGTCGTCGCGCAGGGCCTCGACGGTAAACCCATGTCGCCGGTCTACTCCTCGTCGCCGGTGGCGCGGCTCGGGGTCTACGAGCTGATCCAGCGCCTCACGCCGCTTCTGCCGCCGTTGCGCTCGCTGCGCACGCCGCTCTCGCCGTCCATCACCATCGTGCGGCCCTACGCGCTCACGAATCCGATCTGGGTCGACGTCGGGGGTGACGGCTTCTCGCCGCCCCAGTCGCTGCCGAGCTGGGCCACCGAGCGCGATCGCGCGGCGGTGCCGGGGGGCGTGCAGGCGAGCAGCCGCCACGCCGCCGATGGGCACACCCACGGGCCCGGCCAGGCCGCGCACGAGCACCCACCCTCACCCACCTCCGGTCCTGAAGCCCCCGCCCACGACCACCGTCGGGGGCTCGGCCGCTACCGCGCCGATGCGACCGAGCTCGTGCGCCTGGCCAAGCAAGGCCGCCTCACGGCGCCGATGCTTCAGCAGGCCCTGGATCAGTTACGCTTCTTCTCGCACTGAGGTCCCCGCGGGCGCGCCGTCCAGGGCGAGCTGCCGCAGTGGCGGTCGCCGTCCCGCTCCGCGTCGCTGTCCGGGGCTCAAGGTCTGTCCCGCGGTGCCGATGAAGGAGATCGAGCAACGTATGCGCGATGGACGGGAGGAGTTCGGCGTGAGGAGCGGGCGGAAGCGGGGATGGGGGTGGTCTCGCAGCGCGGCATGCGTCGGGGCCCTCGCGCTGCTCGGGACCCTCCTCGGGAGCGCGCGCGGGGCGTGGGCGCAGGAGCCTTCCCCAAAGGGCGATCCCCCCCCTCCGGCCAGCCAGCCCTCCGGGTCCACCGTCGAGGTGCTCTTGCGCCAGTTCAAGGCGCGGCTCGACGCCCAGGAGGCGCGGCTCAAGACGCAAGAGGCCCTGCTCAAGGCCCAGGCGGCGCGGCTCTCCGAGCAGAAGGAGCAGCTCCAGCTCCAGGAGGCCAAGCTCGAGGCGCAGGCCGAGGGCGGCGAGGACTCCGCCAAGGAGTCCATCTTTCGCTTCTACGGCTTCATGGACATGGGGCTGCAGAGGTGGTTTCTGCCGAGCGGCAACGTCATCCAGGCCAGCGTTCCCACGCAGGGCACCACCTTCGTGCTCGGCAACATCAATCTCTACGTCGACGTGCAGCCCTTCGACTCCTGGCGCGCCCTGCTCGAGGTTCGGCTCACGAATTACCCGCACGGCGCGGAGCTGCGGATCGGTGACCCCTTCGGTGGCAAGTACACCCGCACGAGCACCTCCATCGCCGACGTGAACTCGGCGAGCGGGGGCTGGGGACGCATCACCTGGAGCGCCTTCGTGCTCGAGCGGGCCTATATCGAATACACCGCGCGCGACTGGCTGATCCTCCGTACGGGCTACTTCTTCACCCCCTACGGCATCTGGAACGTGGACCACGGCACGCCGACGCTGATCTCGCTCAAGCTCCCCGAGTTCATCAACTCCGAGATGCTCCCCACGCGCCAGCTCGGGGTCGAGGCCCTCGGCACCTTTCATCTCGGGCACTGGCGACTCGGCTACCACGCCTACGTCTCGAACGGTCGTACCCCGGCGCGGCTCGATTTCACCGACGACAAGGCGCTCGGCGGACGGCTCTTCCTCGAGACCAGTCGACCGGCGCGGCTCAAGTTCGGCGTGTCCTACTACTGGGGACGCTACAGCGACGAGACCCGCGCCTTGACCAGCCTGACGCCGTACAAGGTGGACCGCACGGAGGTGGTGGCGTTCCAGGAGCACGTGGCGGGCGCCGACCTGGCCGTGGACGCCGGTGCGCTCCGCATTCGCGCGGAGGGCGTGGTGCGGACGGTCCGCTTCGACCAGGGCAAGCACGAGCCCGCGGTCTTCGGCGTGGGCACCTTTCAGCCGAGCCGCGTGGAGTGGAACACCTACGCCCTCGTGGCCTACCGCCTGCCGTGGTGGGGACTCGAGCCCTACCTCTACTTCGAGCTCTACCGCAATCCGACGCCCATCAGCGAGGCGGCGGTGGCCATCTCGCCGGGGCTCAACATCCACTTCAACCCGCACGTGCAGCTCAAGCTGCAGTACGCGCACGGCTGGTTCTTCGACTTTCCGGGCTACGATCCGGGGGTCGCGCGACCCACGGGTCCGAACGCGCACTACATCTTCACGCGCCTGGTGCTGGCCTTCTGATGCGCGCGCGGGTCGCATACGTCGCTCTGGCGGCGGCGCTCCTCAGCCTCGGTGCCGCGCCGGGCTCCTCGCTGTCGGAGTCCAAGGCGGGTGCGCCCGCGGGGCCCCCGTCCGAGCTACTCGTGATCGTGCATCCGGCGGTGCGGGTCGCGTCCCTCTCGGCCGCCGATCTGGAGTCCATCTTCAGCGGCAGCCGCCGACGCTGGCCCGACGGCGGCGCGATCGTGGCCTTCAACTACCCGGCCGGGGACGGCGTGCGTGTGCTCTTCGACCGCGTCGTGCTGCGCCTCGACCCCGACGCCGTGGCGCGCTACTGGATCGACCAGCGCATCCGAGGCATGGGACGGCCTCCGCGCCAGGTCCCGAGCGCGGCGCTTCTGCCCCGGCTCATCGCGCGCCTGGCCGGGAGCGTGGGCTACGTGGCGGCCGCCGCCGCTCCCCCGGGGACGAAGCTCGTGGCGCGTATTCGCCGCGGAAAGGTGGTCGCCCCATGAGCCGTGCATTCTGCGCTGAGGCGCGTCGTGGGCTGCGTGGCCTCGCGCTTCTGGCGTGCCTCGCGTGGTTCGCCGGGTGCCCGGGCGCGCCGTGCGACCCGGGTCAGGTGCTCGAGAACTCCGTCTGCCGCATCGTCCCTCCCGACGCGGGGAAGCCCGACGCGCGGCGGGACGGGGGCGCGCGAGGCGACGGCGCGGGCGACGCGGCGGCGAAGGGCGTCTTCGGCGCGGCCTGCGCCAAGCCCGAGGAGTGCGGCAAGCCTCTCGACTTCTGCGCCATCAAGCCCGGCGAGGCGAAGGGCTTCTGCACCCAGACCGGCTGCGACAAGGACAAGAGCCTCTGCCCCAAGGACTGGACCTGCTTCGACCTGTCGGCTCTGCAGGCCGGGCTCCCCTGGATCTGCGTAAAGTTCTAGCATGACGAGCAGGGAGCGACCTTGCCGATGACCGGCCCCACCCCGACGCTGCAAAGTCTCCGCGGGAGCGTGCTCTCCGAGCGCCGGCTCAAGGTGCTGCTCGTCTCGCTCATCGCCGGCCTGCTTCTCGGCATCTTCGGCCTCGGGTACGTGGTCGTGCGCCAGGTCTTCGATCAGATGCTTCCCTCGCTGCGGGACGATCTGGTCTGGAAGACGGTCCACGGCGCGAAGGAGATCGCCGCCTCGGCGGAGCTCGGGATCGCCGCGCACGACGCCTCGGCCATTCGCCCCCTCATCCAGGACATGCTCAAGGACGCGGACACGCTGGCCGTGGTCGTGACGGACGAGAGAGGCACGCCTCTCGTGGTGGCGGGCCAGCTCCCGGAGACCACCGCGGTCTTCTTTCACGGGCGTCCGGGCGCGCTGCGGAAGACCGATGCGTACCTCAGCGCCTGGGCTCCGGCCGTGATCGAGGGGAGCGCCGTGGGGCGAGTGGCCGTCATCACCGCCACCCGCTCGCTCAAGGCCGGCGAGCAGCTCGCGCGGCGCATGATCCTGATCGCCGGGGTCGGCTCGATCGCGGCCCTGCTCGTGGGCCTCGGCTTCATCGCCTTCTACATCGGGCCGCTCGTGCGGCTGAACCGGGAGGCCTTCGTGCAGCTCGAGCAGACCACCTCGGACGCGGTCAAGCTCTCCGAGGAGAAGGTCGAGCTCGCGGCCAGTCTCGAGGTGCGCGTGAGGGAACGCACCGCCGAGCTCTCGGCGGCGAACCAGGCTCTGGCCACGAACCTGGAGAAGCTCAAGGAGGCTCAGCGCAAGCTGGTGGATATCTCCCGCCAGGCCGGCATGGCCGAGATCGCGACGGGGCTTTTGCACAACGTCGGCAACGTGCTGAACAGCGTCAACGTGTCGGCCTCGCTGGTCGCGGACCGGCTGAATCGGTCGAAGATCTCGGGGCTCAAGAAGGCCGTCGAGCTCCTGCAAGAGCAAGGGGACAAGGTCTCCGAGTTCCTCGCCACCGACCCGCGGGGACGGAAGCTCCCCGAGTTCCTCGGGCTGCTCTCCGAGCACCTGGCGTCCGAGGTGGCGGACAACCGCACGGAGATGGCCTCGCTCACCAAGCACGTGGACCACATCAAGACCATCGTGAGCATGCAGCAGGCGCACGCCCGCGCCGGGGGGGTCAAGGAGGTGCTCTCGCTGCAGGGGCTGGTCGAGGATGCGCTGAAGCTCCACGAGGGGTCCCTGTCGCGGCACGACGTGGACCTCGTGCGGGACCTCGAGGACCTGCCGCTCCTCTCCATCGATCGCCACAAGACGCTGCAGATCCTCCTCAACCTCCTGTCGAACGCGAAGCACGCGCTCCTGCACGTTCCGCCCGGGAGGCGCTCCCTCACCATCCGCGTGCACGCGAACGGCGACGAACGGGTGCACGTGGCGGTGGCCGACACGGGGACCGGAATCGCCCCGGAGAACCTGACCCGCATCTTCAGCCACGGCTTCACGACCAAGAAGGACGGCCACGGCTTCGGCCTGCATTCGAGCGCGCTCGCGGCGCAGGAGATGGGCGGGAGTCTCACCGTGCACAGCGATGGGCTGGGCAAGGGGGCCACCTTCACCCTCTCGCTGCCCATGGAGCGGATCTCCGAGCACGGGACGACGAGCGACCGGCACCCGGCGATCAAGGCCTGAGAACCTGGCCTGCCGCGGGAGCTAAGGGGCTACGGATTCCGGGTCCGCCGCTTCAGCTTCACCTGGATCGACTTGTCCCGATCCGGTCGCACCGAGAGGGACTCGCTGCGATAGCCCTTCGCGCGCACCTCCACGCTGAACTCCTGCGTGGAGCGGGGCAGACGGATCGGCTGCGTGACCTGATACACGCCGTCCACGTAGATCTCGGCCCGCTTGGGCTCCGTCTCGATGAGCAGCAGCGCCACGTCCGGGGTGGTGTTCTTGCGTTCGGGCTCGCTGGCGCCGAAGAGCTTGTCCCAGCCGAGCCAGACGCCGAAGCCGGCGACGGCGACGGCTCCGAGGGCCACGAGGGCTCGCACCAGCGCACGGGTGTTGTCGCGCTGCGCGGCGCTGCCGTACATGGTCGTCCCCACGCCCACGGCCGAGTGCTTCTCGGTCGTGGCCGGCGCGCTGGCCGCGGTTGACGGTGGAGCCTTCGGCAACGGGCCGACCCTCGAGGTCGAGGCGCGCGCGGCGCGGTCGTCCAGCACGAGCTCGAGCGGCTCTTCCTCGACCGCGTCGGGCATGAACAGGCGGTCCTCGGCGCTCGGCACGGCCGAGAGACCGCCGCCGGCAGCCGCTCCGGCCCCCTTGGAGGGCGCGGCGCCGGCCCCCTTGGAGGGCCCCGCTCCAGCCCCCTTGGCGGGCGCAGGGGCGGGGGCCGCGGTCTCCGCAACGCGTGCCGCTCCGAGCAGCGAGAGGGGCAGGTTCTGCGGCCCCGGGGCGCCCTGCACCTCGTCGAGAGCGACCAGCGAGAGCTCGTCCAGCTCCCCGGGCGCCGCGACCGGCGCTGGCGCCGCCACGATCTGAGGCGCCGAGGGGACGGGGACCAGCCCCGCCGCTCGGGCGAACGGCTCGAGCGCCTTGCGGAAGGTACGCGCGTCGGCGAAGCGGTCGGCGGGGTCGGTGGCCAGCGCGCACAGCACCACCGCGTCGAGCGCCGGGGAAAGATCCGGGCGCAGGCTCGACGGAGGCTGCACCTTCCCCGCCAGCACCCGGGCCACGAGTTCGGGGAGGGAGCTACCGCGATGGGGCGGCTGCCCCGTGAGCAGCGTGTAGAGGATCGCTCCCATAGCGTAGATGTCCGCGCGGTGGTCGACCTGGGCCACGCCCGTGGCCTGTTCGGGGGCCATGTACTGCGGCGTCCCCACCACGAGGCCCGGCGTGGTCAGCCCCGCCGCCCCCTCCTCGCCCTGCACCTTGGAGATGCCGAAGTCGAGGATCTTCACGTACTCGTCGCCCTCTTCGTCGAGCACGACCATCAGGTTCGCCGGCTTCAGGTCGCGGTGGACGATCCCCTTCTTGTGGACCGCCTCGAGCCCGCTCAGGGTCTGGCAGACGAGCGTGGACGCGCGAATCGGCGCGAGGGGCGACTCCTGCTCCACGAGATCGCTCAAGGGGCGCCCGTCCAGGTACTCCATGACCAGAAAGAGCGACCCCTCCTCGGTCCAGCCCATGTCGGTCACGGAGGCGACGTTGCGATGCCCGGTGGCGCTGGCCGCCCGCGCCTCGCGCACCAGGCGGCTCGACATCTGCTTGTCGTTAGAGAGAGCCGGGTGGATGACCTTTACGGCCACCCGCTTGTTGAGCATGGTGTGGGTGGCTTCGAAGACCGCCCCCATGGCGCCGTTTCCGACGAGGCGACTGATGCGGTACTTCCCTTCGAGGAGCGTGCCCGACGGAAAGACGCGCGCCGCGATCATTCGCCCCGTCGCCGGACAGAAGCGGTGGTGCGCGTCGTGATGCTCTCCGCAGTGCTCGCAGCCTTGCACGGCCCCATTCTACCAGTTTCCCGCGCCGGGAAGCCGTCGGTGGCTGTCAGTCTCGATGGAGCTCCACGATTTCGACGGAGAGTCGTTCTGGCTCGAGCAGGGCCACGGTGGCCCGCCCCGTGAGCCAGGCGCAGCACTCCCCCGGGTTGAGGAGCAACCGCCCCTCGCGCTCCTCCACGGCCACCGCGTGCGTGTGTCCGCTGATGACGACGTCGGCCCGGGCCAGATCGGCCGGCTTGCACCAATCGAGGAAGTGATGCACGAGGATGCGCCGGCCGCCGAGCTCCACGAAGAGCGGGCCGGTCTGGATCTGCGGCAGCACCTCCTTCAGGCCTTTGCGCTCGCCGTCGTTGTTGCCGTAGACCACGTGCAGCGGGCCCGTCCAGGCCGCGAGCCGTTTCGCCGCGAAGGGCGCGACGAGGTCTCCGGCGTGGATCACGACCTCCACCCCGCGCTCGCGAAAGAGGGCGAGGGCGCGGTCGATGAGCGGCAGCCGGTCGTGGGTGTCGGCGAGCACTCCGATCCGCATGGGCTCCTCCTCCGGTGCTGGCCCTTCACCTTGGGGGTGGCGCCGGGCGGCCGTCAAGGCGCGCGGGCCACGGCCTCCGGGCCGACGGTGGATCTCGCCGGGGAAGTGCTCTACCCTTGCGCGCGCGAGGACACGATGCGCGCGCGATGGCTCGTTGGCAGCGTGGTGGGGGCGGCGCTCGTCGTCGCGACGGCGGCGCACGCCGATCGCGGCGAGGCGCTGCTGCGCCAGGCTCTGCGGCATTACGCGCAGGGGCGCTTCGAAGCGGCCATCCGGGTGCTGCACCACGCGCTGACCGCCACCACCGCACCGAAGACCCTCGGACAGGTGCAGCTCTTCCTGGGCGTCAGCTACGCGGTCACGGACCGTCCCGCCGAGGCGCGCGAGGCCTTCGCCGCCGCCTTGCGCTACGACCCGCAGGTGACGCTCGACCCCGAGCGGTTCAAGCCCGCTCTCGTCCGGCTCTTCCTGGCCGTGAAGCAGCGCGTCCTTGGCGGACCGAGCTCGGCCCCCGTCTCTCCGCCGCCTCGCGCGGGAGGCGCGTCCCCCGCGGCGGTCGCCTCCCCGGCTGCGGCCGCCCCGCCGCGTGCCGCCCCGGTCGCCCCCCCTTCTCCCTCGGGACCGAGCCGCGCGCAGGTCGTGCTGCGCCCCGGCACGCGCCGAGGCTTCTTTCTCCTCGCCGCCGGGCCGGGGATCGGTCTCACCACGAACGTGCCCAGCAACCTCAAGCTCTCCGAGGTGCTCGGCTTCCATTTCTTCCGCCGCTCGTCGGGGCCTGGGCTGGCGCTCGGTCTCGGCCAGGGTCTCGGCGGGGACTGGCTGCTCCTCGAGGCGGGAGTGCGCTTCTTCTGGGACATCCAGCTCGGCGGACGCTACGCGGTGCACCTCACGCCCTTCGTGCAGCCGGGCTACATCCTGGCGCACTTCACCGGCTACCCCTACGACATCGCCGCGCCGGTGGAGCCGACGGCCCATGCCTTCAACGTCGCCTTCGGCCTGGCCGTCCAGCTCCTGCTCGTGGACCGCGCGATCCTCCACCTCCAGCTCGTGGGGATCGATCTCGGGGTCAACGCGAACGGCGCGGACGTGCGCTACGATCTGCTGCTCGGCGGAGGCGTGACGTTCTAGAAACGAAAACGCCACCAGGAGCGCTGGTGGCGTCTTCTATCACTGTCTTTTACCGCCACTGTCTTTTACCGCTGCTGTCGAATCGGCTCTCGCCGGGATCTGAAAATGACGAGGCCCGTGACTGCCTTGGGGGGAGACGACGTCACGGGCCCCGGAACCTCACGGTCCAAAAGCAAAGTGCCATACTCGGGTAGCGAAGGGAAGTCCTTTTTTTCAACTGAGCGAACTTTGCGCATCGCCCCACGTAAACCACTGGAATATATTTGTTATGTCCCCTCCTGAAGAGCGCAAAAAAGCCCCCGGAAGTTATTTTGGAGTCCGACATATCTCTGCGGAAGCGATACTTCGGAGTCCAAAGCGACGCCCGAGATCTCGGTGTTCCCGGCCCAGGCCCCACCGGAGAGACTCGGTTCGGCGGATGTTCGCACAAAAGCATTAAATAATAGCGCGTTACATGGCAAGTGGCTCCCCGTGACGATTCTCTAACAATCGGAGCGCCTCGCTGCGTATGGGCCCACGACAGCCCGAGCAGCGAGAGAAGAGGAGTCGTCATGCAGTCCATGGAACGGGGTGAGGTCACGGGATCCGCCAGCGAACGTCCGAGCTCGGCACGCGAGCGCGCCGCCGCGGAGGACGAGGCGCTGCTAGCCCGCGCCCTCGCCGGGAATCAGCAGGCCTGGAATGCCTTCTGTCGAAGATTCGACAGTCTCATCGCGGGGTGCGTGCTGCGCGTCCTGCGCCGCTACACCGCGAGCTTCACGAACGCCGACCTCGGCGATCTTGTCTCCGAGGTGTGGCTGTCCCTGTTGCGGGACGACCGGCGTCGTCTGCGCCTCTACGAGCCCGGGCGGGGTTACCGTCTGAGCAGCTGGCTGGGCCTCATCGCCACGAACACGACCATCGATCAGCTCCGGCAGCGCGGAGCCGAGCACCGCTACCTGGAGGACCTCGTGGGGGTCGAACGCTGGCTCGTGGACTGGCGGCGCCCCGACGACGCACTGGAGGTCCAGCAGTCGGCGGACCTGGCCCGTCGGGCGCTGGAGCGGCTCACTCCGGAGGAGCGCGCGTTCGTCGTCTCCTGCTTTCACGACGAGCGGGCGCCGACCGAGCTCGCGGCCGAGCTCGGCATCACGCTCAACACCGTCTACAGCCGCAAGTTCAAGCTGCGACAGAAGCTGGTGCGCATCGTGAACGAGCTCGACGGCCGCTCCGGCGACGTGCCGGCCTGCGGGGCTCCGCTCGCCGCCTGAGCGAGGGCCCCGTGCGACCCACGAGGCGTCAGCTCCGCTGCAGGTTGTAGGCCTTGATCTTCTTGTGCAGGTTCGTGCGCTCGATCCCCAGGATCGACGCCGTGCGCGAGATGTTCCAGTCGTTCTCCTCGAGCCGCATGAGGATGAACTCCCGTTCCACCTCTTCCTTGAAGTCGCGGAGGCTCCGGTTCTTGTAGCCGTCGAGCTCGACGAGCTTGCGCCCGGCCTGATGCAGGTAGGGGGGCAGGTCCTGCAGCTGGATCGCGTCATCGCTCATGATCACGACGCGCTCGATCACGTTCTTCAGCTCGCGCACGTTCCCCGGCCAGTTGAAGGCCATCAGCCGCTCCAGCACCTCCGGCTCGACGGTCTTCGTCCGGAAGCCGTTCTCGCGGCAGAGCTCCTCGACGAAGTGCTGCACCATGTCGGGGATGTCCTCGGCCCGCTCTCTCAGCGGGGGCGACCGCAGGGGGACGACGTTGAGCCGGAAGAACAGGTCCTCGCGAAAGCGCCCCGCCTCGACCTCCTTCAGGAGGTCCTTGTTCGTGGCGGCGATGACGCGCACGTCCACCTTGACCGTGCGCTCGCCGCCCACGCGCGTGAGCTCGCCCGTCTGCAGCACCCGCAGGACCTTGGCCTGCGCCGTCAGCGCCATGTCTCCGATCTCGTCGAGGAAGATGGTTCCTCCGTCGGCGACCTCGAAGAGCCCGCGCTTGCGGCTCACCGCGCCGGTGAAGGCGCCCTTCTCGTGGCCGAAGAGCTCGCTCTCGAAGAGCTCGGGGGGGATCGCCGCGCAGTTGACCTTCACGAAGGGGCCGCTCGCCACCAGGCTGTTGTCGTGGACCGCCCGGGCGATGAGCTCCTTGCCGGTGCCGCTCTCTCCGGTGATCAGCACGCGCCCCTTCGACGGCGCCACCTTGGCCAGCTCGGCGAAGAGCTTCTGCATCACCGCGCTCCGGCCGATCATCTCGTACTGGCCCTTGACCTGCCGCCGCAGCGCCCCCGCCTCCTGCGCGAGCTGTCGCTGGCGCAGGGCGTTGCGCACGGTGATGACGACGCGCTCGCGGTCGAGGGGCTTTTCGAGGAAGTCGAAGGCGCCGAGGCGCGTGGCCTGGACCGCGTCGCTCACGGTGCCGTGCCCGGAGATCACGATCACCGGGACGTTGGTCTCGCCGGGGTGCTCGGCCTGCAGGCGCTCGAGGGCCTCCATCCCCGAGATGCCCGGCAGCTTGAGGTCGAGCAGCATGGCGTCCACTCGCCGCACCTCGAGGAGGGCGAGCCCCTCCTCGGCGCTCTCGGCGTCGTGCACCTCGTAGCCCTCGGACTCGAGGACCATCCGCAAGGTGCGTCGGATGTTCTTCTCGTCGTCGATGACCAGGAGAGTGGCGTGGCCGCTGCCCGACATGCGCGGCAGCATAGTGCAAGCACCCGGGGCTGTAAACGCGACGAGGCTGCTAGTTGCCGCCGCAGGGCGCGAAGCCGCCGCGAAGGATCGGCGGCGTGTCGCTGAAGTTCCCCGAGGAGCTTCCGACCGAGGTGACGACCGTCACGGTCACGTCCGCCTTCATGGCCGTTCCGCCGGCCTGAAGGGCGGCCTGCCCGGTCCCCGTGTAGGTCACGGTTCCGCCGCTGGTCGTGACGGGAAAAGACCAGCTGAAGCTCCCCTTGCCGTTCTGGTCGATGGGCAGGGTGAAGGTCCCCTGACCGCTGCCGCCGCCCGAGACCACCATCGTTCCATTCCAGGTGCCGTAGAGCCCGCTGCAGTTGTGCGCCTTGATGGCGATGCTGGCGCCTCCGCCGCTGACCACGAAGTCGATACGCGCGCTCGGTCCCCCTCCGCTATCGCTCGTCGGTCCTCCTCCGCCGTCGCTCCGCGCCGCGTCTGCTCTGCTCGCGCCGTCGGCCCGGCTCGCGCCGTCGGCCCGGCTCGCACCGTCGCCCCCACCGCTGCCGTCGCGGGCGGGTTGCGCGTCGCCCCCCGGGCCGCCCTCGGCGCTGGCCGTGGCGCCGTCTGCGGTCGTGGACGAGCTGCTGCAGCCGCAGAGCGCAACGGCGCAGACCACGATCAGGGGCCAGGCGCCCCAGCTACGGGTCGCTGCGCTGGCCGTGCGCGGCGGCTCGGTCGAATGTGTCGGATGCATGGTAAGTCTCCTCATTAGGTGAACAGGCAAGCATGGCGCCGCGAGGAGAGATCCGCCACCCCGAGGCTCCGGCGCACCTTGACAGTCACCGGGGGGTTGGGCAATGGTTCCCACCGTTTTCAGGAGGAATGAATGGCCGGTGTGAACAAGGTCATCCTGGTGGGCAACCTCGGGGCGAAGCCCGAGTTGCGACGCACGAGCGGTGGACAGGCGGTGGCCGAGCTGCGCGTGGCCACCTCTCGCCGCTACACGGGAAAAGACGGCGCCACGAAGGAAGAGACCGAGTGGCATCGGGTCGTGGTGTGGGGCAAGCAAGCGGAGCAGTGCGAGCAGTACCTCGACAAGGGACGGCAGGTCTTCGTGGAGGGGCGACTTCAGACGCGGCAGTGGGAGGACAAGACCGGCAACAAGCGCTACACGACCGAGGTGGTGGCGCAGCAGGTGCAGTTCCTCGGAGGGCGCGGCGGCGGAGGCGGTGGCGGCATGGGCGGTGAGCCGCCGGCCCCCGACGACATCGACGCGCCAGCGTCGGACTTCGGCAACGACGACATTCCGTTCTAGCCGGAAACCCCCCTCGGGCCGACGCGGCCGACGACGAAGGATCTCCGTGTATCGCGGTTGCCCGATTGCTGTCGTGATGCCCGCCTACAACGCGGCTCCGTTTCTGCCGGCGGCGATCGCCGCCGTGCCCGACTACGTGGACCATCTGGTGGTCGTGGACGACGGCAGCGTCGACGAGACGCCCGGGCTGCTCGCGCGGAGCGAGCGGCCGGGGCTCGTGGGAGTGCGGCACGAGACGAACCGCGGGGTGGGCGCGGCGATCGCCACCGGGTACCGCCGCGCGCTCGAGCTCGGGGCGCGCGTGGTGGCGGTGATGGCCGGCGACGGCCAGATGGATCCCGCCGATCTCCCAACGCTGCTCGACCCCGTCGTCTCGGGCGAGGCTGACTACGCCAAGGGGAACCGCTTTCGCCACCCCGCCGTGCGCCGGGCCATGCCGCGGGCGCGCCTCGTCGGCAACGTGGCGCTCAGCCTCCTCACCAAGGTGACCTCGGGCTACCACCGTCTCTTCGACTCGCAGTGCGGCTACACGGCCATCTCGCGGGCGGCGCTCCTCGCCATCGAGGGGCGTCTCTTCTCGCGCTACGGCTACCCGAACGACCTGCTCGCGCGCTTGCGGGCCGTCGACGCGCGCGTGGTGGACGTGCCGGTGCGGCCGGTCTACGAGGGGCAGCCCTCGGGGATTCGCCTTTGGACCGTGCTCTATCCGATCTTGTTCGTGCTCCTCGGCTCGATGCTGCGACGCCTCTGGCGTCAGCGGCTCCGGCCGCTCTTCGGGATGCCGCGGGTCCGCCTGCGCGCCGCGCCACCGCTCGTGCCGGATGCGGATCGGACTGCTGACCACCTCCTACCCGCGCCACCCCCATGACCTGGCCGGCCGGTTCGTCGCCGAGCTGGCCGGCTGGTTCGCGGAGCGCGGCGATGCGCTGGAGGTCCTGGCCCCCGAGCCCGCGCGGAGCGATCACCCGCGCGTGCAGGTCCATGCGCTCCACTACGCGCGACGGCCGCTTCTCTTCTATGGGGCGGGGGCGCCCGACAATCTCCTCGCGGGCGGGCTGACCTCGCTCGATCGCCTGCGTCGATTCGCCCAGGTCCCGGGCTTCGTGGCCGCGCTCGCCGCCGAGACGCACCGACGGAGCGCGCGGTGGGACGCGCTCCTCTCGCACTGGCTCGTGCCGCCTGGCCTCGTCGGAGCGCTCGCCGCCCGCGGGCTGCCGCACCTCGCGATCGGGCACGGCACGGACGTGGAGCTCCTCGCGCGCCTCCCTGGGGCGTGGTCCGCGCTGCACGCCCTCGCGCGGCCCCGCACCGCGCTGGTGCTGACGCACGAGGCGCAGCGCGCGCTCCTGGCGGCCCGGACGCGCACGCCGCGCGCCCGTCGGCTCGTCGCGGAGGCCACCGTGGTCCGCATGGGCGTGACCCTTCGCCCGCGTGGCGTCACCGGGGCAGAGCGACGGGAAGCGCGCGCGCGGCTCGGGCTCGACCCCGGCCCGGTGGCGCTCTTCGTGGGTCGGCTGGTGCCCGTCAAGGGGGCGCGCGTCCTGCTCGAGGCCTGCGCGGAGCTGCCCGAGCTCACGTTGCTCGTGGTGGGCGAAGGGCCCGAGCGGCTCGCTCTCGGACGTCAGGCCGAGGCGCTCGGGGGGCGCGTGCGCCTCGTGGGCGAGAAGGTGGGCCCGGAGAAGGAGCTCTACGTGCGGGCGGCCGACCTCCTGGTCGTGCCCTCGCTGATCTTGCCCGACGGGCGCACCGACGCGGCCCCCGTCGTCCTGCTCGAGGGGATGGCGGCGGGGCTGCCGGTCCTCGCGACCCGCGTGGGCGGGGCGGCCGAGCTCGTACGTCACGGCGAGAACGGCTGGCTCGTGCGCCCCGGGGAGCCGCGCGCCCTGGCCGAGGCGCTGCGCCTGCTCCTCACCGACCAGGCGCTGCGGCGCCGGCTGGCTGCCGCGGGCCTCGCAACGGCCCAGGAGCACTCGTGGGAGCGTGTGGGTGCTACTCTGCGCGAGCGGTTGAACCGACTGGTGGCAGGAGGATAAGAGCTCCGAGCGGAGCCCGGTTCCGACGCGACGGCGAGCTAGATTAGATCGCGGCCCGCTCCTGCAGCCGCTCGCGGATGCGCGCCACCGCGCGGTGCTCGATCTGGCGCACGCGCTCCCGCGACAGCCGGTGAACCTTGCCGATCTCGCGCAGCGTCTGCTCGGGCTTGTCGTCGAGGCCGAAGCGGCGGCGCAGGATGTCCGCCTCGAGGCTGCTGAGCTGGCCGAAGAGCTCCTTCACGGCGGCTTGCAGCTGGGCGAACTCGAGCTGGCTCGCCGCCGACGCGACGTTCGGATCTCCGAGTCGGTCGATCAGGCGGCGGCCCCCGTTCTGCGGCGTGGACTCGAGCGAGGTGGTCCAGGTCGAGATCCCCTCGAGGAGCTCGACCTGCTTCACGCTCAGGCCCACTTCCTTCGCCACCTCCTCGCGGTTGGGCACCCGCCCGAGCGTGGAGGTGAGCTGCTGCTGGTTGCGCGTCATCTTCTGCAGCGCCTCGATGCGGTGTACGGGGACCCGCACCGTGCGTCCGTGCTCGGCCAGCGCGCGATTGATGCCGTGCCGGATCCACCACGCCGCGTAGGTGCTGAAGCGAAAGCCGCGCTGGTGGTCGAATCCTTCCGCCGCGCGCATCAGGCCGAGGTTGCCTTCCTGGATCAGGTCCGCCAGCGGGAGCGGCCCGCCTCGATAGCGGCGGGCGATCGCCACGACCAGGCGGAGGTTGGCCGCCACGAGCCGCTGACGGAGCCTCGCCGCTTCCCGTTTTCGTCCGCGCGCCTCGGCCGAGGCGATCTTGCGGGCCAGGGTCTGCTCCTCCTCCACGCTCAGCAGATTGAGCCGCGAGAGGTCCTTGGCGTACATGCGGTCCGCACGCGGGATGTTTGCCGCGTCGGCCCGGTCGGTCGCACGTCTACGGCGACCGGTTCCGGTCAGTCGCGGGGGTTGATTTGCTGCGCTCATTGCACCCTCCTGGCGGCCCGTCGCCTCGGCGCGTCTCGCGCGACAGCTCGCCCGTGGTTGGTGGAACACCTGCTCGTCCAGCGTCCTAGGTCCAAATAGGATCGATTTTGTCTCCTATACGCCCGCAAGGGAGGCCGGGTAACGCGGGACTCACTGTCCCGGTAGCGGCCCAAACGGGGCTCGGGAGCCCTAGAGCGACGAGGAGCGGCCGCAGCCTTGAATTGATGAGCGCACGTTTGTGACGATCAAGTCTTCGGCCCCGGTAGTACTCGAGCCCCGCCGAGAACTAACGCTGGGTATTGACGGCCAGGTCGAAGGCGGGATCAAGGTGCGGCGGACCCGAAGCGGCGATGGACGCTACAGGCACGCCCCGGAGTTGCTGATGCGGGCCAGGTCGTGGGTCACGACCGGGTTCAGCGAGCCGGCTCCCACCATGATGTCGATGGTGTCGGCCATCGTCTTCGGGTCCCGTGTGGACCAGCAGAGGTCCATCGCCGTGGACGGCGACGCGGTGATCTTCAGCTTGTAGGCGCCCCACTTCAGCCCGGAGATGGTCTGATTCATGTTGGGGTCCCAGCAGGAGCCCTTGTCGGCGCCGTTCGTCATCGGGCAACCCGACTGGCCCGGGCCGCACACCGGTTTCGTGATCGGAGTGCCGTCCAGCTTGAGCAGCACGTACTGGCTCGCCACCTTCGGGTTCGGGCCGCCGCAGGACTTGCCGCCCTCGTAGGTCGTCTTGAAGAAGTAGTCGCCCATGGTGCTCGACTTCTTCGGCTCGAAGAAGGAGTTGAAGAGGAACTCGAAGGCCTCCTGGCTGCTCGAGCCCACCGTGGCCGTGAGCGTGTCCGAGGCCTCGGTCGTGAGCGCGTTGTTCGCCGCGTCGAGGAGCTTGACCTTCACCTGATGCGCGCCGGGGCTGAGCCCGCTGATCGCGGTGGACATGGCCACGCTGTTGCCGACGCCGTTACAGGGGACCGTGCGCGGCGTGCCGTCGATCGTGATCATCACGTTGGCGGCGCCCACCTCGTCGCAGGTGTCCCAGCTCGGGCCGCCGGCCGTGCCGTCGGTGGTGCCGTTGATCTTCCACGAGACGTGCAGCCAGGCGTTGCCCGTCGTGCAGTCTGCCGGGCAGGTAGCCTGGGTCTCGCCCGTTTCGCAGATGCCGTTGCCGCAGGTCGTGATCTTGCAGTCCTGCGGACAGGTGGCGGTCGTCTCGCCGCTCTCGCAGATGTTGTTCCCGCAGACCGCCTGGCCCCCGCGGAAGTCCGAGGAGGTGAACTGGATGTCCGCGGTCCAGATCGTCTGCACGTCGGAGATCACGGAGATCGTCTTGGAGCGGCTGGCGAGGGTCCCGCCTCCGGCGCTCCGTGCGGTGACCGTGACCTGGTAGTTCCCTTCGGCGATGGCGTACGCGCCGCGGAACGCCGGGCCCGTGTTCCAGGGCTGGTCGCACGGCACGTCGGCGTTCGTCATCTCCGGACCGACGAGGTCGATGTGCCACATGGCGATGCCGTAGGTGGCGCAGATCGCGGAGCTGTTGCGGACGCCGTCCACGGACCAGCTCACCTCGAGGTCTCCCTCGAAGACGAGCAGGCAGGCCCCGAGGCCGAGCACGGCGAGTAGCGAGGTTAGTCTACGTTTCATGGGATCCTCCCAAGCCTCTACGGCTGGTTTCGTACCCTATTCACAGGCCGGCCGCGAGAGCCGGGCCAAGTCATGCTGCACTACCGGGTTGTCGCCCACTCCGACGGTCACCGCCGTGGTGCGCTCCCAGCAGTTCTCCCCAGCGACCGTCTGGCCAAAGAGCTCTATTCTGTACTGCCCCCAGGGAAGATTGGCAATCGTCTGCGACGCGGAGGTCCCCTGGCAGGGCAGCGGCGTCGCGCCGTCGGCGGGTACGCACCGCTCGGTGGTGCAGAGGAGGGCGCCGGCGAGGCGTCCGTCGCGGTGGGTCACGCGCACGCGCTGGCGCGCCGGAGTCGCCTGGCCCGCCACGGGGCAGCTTTGCCCGGCGTAGCTCACGGCGAAGCGGTAGGTCCCGGGCAAGCGCAGGGGCTGCTGGGTCCGCGGGTCCACGAAATCTTCCGGCGCGAAGTCCACGCGGCCGAGTCCCGTGAGGGGCGTCACGCTGGCGACGACCTCCTTACCGCGCGTGAGCGCCCGCCCCGTCCCGTCGAGGAGCTCGACCCGGACGCGGTAGTCGCCGCTCGGCAGGTCGATCAGCGTGTGCTTCGGCTCGTGGCCGCGACAGGGGGCGAGCTCGTCGGCGGGGCGCACCGGCCCGCTCAGCGTTCGCACGCGGGCGGTGACCGCACCGAGCTCCTCGCACGCGTCGAGCGACCGGTCAGGCCTGTCCGCGCTGGCGCTGCCCGAGAGGGTCCAGCGCAGCTCGAGCGCCCCGAAGTCCGCGTCGCACGCCGCGGCCCCCGTCGTGCCGACGATGAGACAGCCCATGGCTCCCATTCGTAGCAGGCGCGTCATCGCTCGACGATGATCAGGTTCACATTCAGGTTCGTGAGCTCGCCTTCGCGCAGGTCCCGCACCACGGGGAGCGGCACGCGCACCCCGTGCTGGACCGTGAGCGGCTTCCCCTCGAGGTCGAGCGGCAAGATGGCCACCGCGTAGCGTCCCTCGGGGATCACGAACCCCGAGGTGCCGACCCCCCGGTCGCAGTCGAAGCGGCACGAGGCCTCGGTCGCGCACGGGTCGCCGCCCCCCGCCATCGGTTGGAGCGTGAAGCGCACCGCGCCGACGCCCCCCTCGGTGCAGCCGATGCGCCGTCCGTCGAAGCCGCGGAGCTCCCAGCCGGCTTCGAGCGCGCCGCCGGCCACCGAGACGCAGCCCGCCAGCCCCACGCAGAGCAGCACTCCCTGGACGAGCCGACCGAGCCGCGCGTGCATGGGGCCAGGCTAGAGAAGGAGCTGTGGGATGTCAAAGTGTTCGCCGTGTGTGGCACCGCGGGCCAAATTGACTTGCCCCGGGCGGCCGTGGTACTTGCCGAAGGCGCTCACCTCGAGGCGGCAGGGAGGCCGGTACGCATGCACTGGGCGGTCTTGCTCGCACCCGAAGCGGCGTCCCAAGAGCTCGACATCCTCTCGCTGATCGTCAACGCGTCGGGAGTCGTGCTGGGCGTTCTCGGGCTTCTGGCCTTCTTCAGCCTCGTGAGCTGGTACATCATCGGCTACAAGTACTTCTACCTGCGGCGGGCGCACCGCGACAGCCTGCGCTTTCTCGACCAGTTCTGGACCTCGAAGCGCCTCGACGCCATCTACCAGCACGCGCAGGAGCTCAAGCGCAGCCCGCTCTCGGCCCTCTTTCGCGCGGGGTACGTCGAGCTGGGACGGCTGAAGAGCGGGGCCACCACCGAGCGGGACGAGAAGGGGGACTGGCTCGGGGACCTGCAGAGCATCGAGCGCGCGCTGGCCCGCGCGCAGACGAGCGAGATGACGCACCTCGAGAGCATGATCCCGTTTCTGGCCACCACCGGCTCGGCGGCGCCCTTCGTCGGGCTCTTCGGCACGGTGTGGGGGATCATGAACTCCTTTCGCAGCATCGGGGCCAAGGGCGCGGCGAATCTGGCCACCGTGGCCCCCGGCATCGCGGAGGCGCTCGTGGCCACGGCCATCGGTCTGATGGCGGCGATTCCGGCGGTCATGGCGTATAACTATTTCACCCGGCGGGTGAAGGTGCTCTCCGCCGAGATGGACGCCTTCGGCAACGACTTCCTGAACATCATCAAACGCCACTTCTTCAAGTAGGAGAGGGCAGACCGACCATGGCCATGGGAGGCAGCGGCGGCGGCGGCACGATGCTGGCGGAGATCAACGTCACGCCGCTGGTGGACGTGATGTTGGTTTTGCTCATCATCTTCATGGTGACCGCGCCGCTCATCCAGCAGGGGGTGGACGTGGACCTGCCGAAGGCCCAGGCGCAGAACCTCCAGGCCGAGGAGAAGAAGCTGGTCCTGAGCGTGGACCGGCAGCAGCGCGTCTATCTGGGCAAGACCTTCGTCCCGTTCTCGCAGCTCGGCGAGAAGCTCAAGCACAACGAGAAGCTCCAGGCCGACAAGGAGCTCTACCTGCGCGCGGACCGGAACCTGCCCTACGGGCTGGTGGTGAAGATCATGGCCATGGCCAAGCTCGCGGGGATCGACAAGGTGGGGATGATCACCGACGCGGCCGAGGGAGAGGAGCGGGGGGCCGAGAGCGAGGCCGGATTCGGCAAAGGTGTCAAAACGGGTAAGTCTGGCAAAGACTCCAAGGGGGCCGACGACGAGGAGGGGAGGGCGAGGTGAGCGCCACCGGACGGCAGGCGCCCGGTGCCACTCTCGACCCCGGGCCGCGCCCCGGGCGGGTGCGGCGCTTCGAGCCGATTGCCGTCTGGGGGCTCCTCGTCACGGTGCTGCTCCACGGCGGCGCGTTCGTGGGGATCATGCTCTACCGGCAGAGGCTGCAGGCTGCCGTGACGCCGCCGCCGCCGACGAGCTTCGTGGTGGCCAAGCTCGTGCGGCTCGGCAAGCCCCTCGACCCGAAGCGCCTCCCCGACCGGGAGGTCCCGCAGGAGGCCACCCGCAAGGACGACGGGGTCGATCTGTCGCAAGACGCCGACGTGAAGCCCACGCCGAAGAAGCCCAAGACCGAGGACAAGCTGGCGGACAAGCTGCGCAGCGCGCTGAACAAGGCCGCGCTCATGGACAAGGCGCAGCGCGAGTCGGACGTGGAGGGGGACCCGAGCGGCTCGCCGAGCGGCACGGCCAAGACGGCGAGCGAGGGAGACGTCTACATCACGCGCATCGCCGACCTCTGGAATCGCACCTGGACCTTGCCGTCGATCATCGCGGCCGACGAGGCCAAGAAGCTCTTCGTGCTCGTCACGCTCAAGATGGACCGGCAGGGCAAGCTCGAGCTCCCGGTGGCGCTCGACCGCCCGTCGGGGAACGAGCACTTCGACAACTCGATCAAGGCGGCTTGGGAGCAGATCAAGAAGGTGCCCGCGCCCCCCGCCGAGCGCGCCGCGTCGATCGTCGCGCACGGGCTCAAGCTCAAGCTCACCTGGAAGGGACTTCAGTGATCACGAGACAGCAGGCCGTTCGTTACGCGGCCGTCCTCCTCGCGCTCCTCGCCTCGGGCCGCGCGCAGGGGCAGGGCGGCGGCTCGTACACGGAGATCCAGGGAACGGGACAGTCGCTCTACCGCATCGCCGTCCCCCCCGTGCTCGACGATGGCGGCGCCGCGCCGCAGGCGCAGGTGGCGACGCAGGTCATGACGCGCGACCTGAAGCTCTACGGGCTCTTCAAGGTGCTCGACCCGAAGGGCTTCCTCGCCGACCTGGCCAAGGAGGGGACGGGAATCGACGCGTCGGCCTGGGCCAACGCCGGGGCGCAGGCGGTGATCAAGGCGCGGGCGAGCGCGCGCGGGATCGAGTTCTTCCTCTATGAGGTGGGCAAGGGGGCGCGGCCGGTGCTCCAGCGGCACTACCTCGGCGACGGCAAGCAGGCCCGGCGCATGGCGCACCAGTTCGGGGACGAGGTGGTGCGGCACCTGACGGGCGAGCGCGGCATCTTCACCACGAAGCTGGCCTTCGCCGCGGGGAACCGCCGGGCCGGCGTCTCCCACATCTACGTGATGGACTACGACGGTTACGGGGTGACGCGCGTCTCGCGCACCGGGCAGCAGAACGTGAGCCCGTCGCTCGGACCGGGCGGGCTGCTCGCGTACACGTCGTTCCTCTGGAAGAACCCCGACCTCTTCGTCATGCCGCTCGGGGGCCGGGCGAACCGCATCTCGCGGCAGCCGGGCCTCAACACGGCGGCGGCCTGGGCCCCCGGGGGCGGGCGCCTCGCCGTGACGCTGAGCAAGGACGGCAACTCGGAGATCTACGTCATCAGCGCGACGGGGCAGGTGCTGAAGCGACTCACGCACAACGCGGCCATCGACACCTCGCCGACCTGGTCCCCCGACGGCTCGCAGCTCGCGTTCGTCTCGAACCGCGGCGGCT
>JADLHG010000057.1 GCA_020848905.1 Deltaproteobacteria bacterium | reverse complement strand
TCCCACGCTCCCGCTCTTCCGGCGCCTTGTCGATCTGATCGAACGCCACGAACGAGGCCCACTTCTTCAGCGCCAGCGTCTTCGTGATGGCCGCCGTCAGCGTCGTCTTCCCGTGGTCGATGTGCCCGATCGTCCCCACGTTCACATGCGGCTTGTCTCGTACGAACTTTTCCTTCGCCATGGCCTTTCCTCCACTGGTCGCGCCGAGCGATCCCTCCCCTCGGGCACGGTCAACTGAGTCACTGCCTCACGGAGCCCACAACCGGATTTGAACCGGTGACCTCCTCCTTACCAAGGAGGTGCTCTACCTACTGAGCTATGTGGGCGGGTGCTGCATCACTCCTCGAACCTCACTTCACTGTCTGCACTCGAGAGCGGGAAACGGGATTCGAACCCGCGACCCTCAGCTTGGAAGGCTGATGCTCTACCAACTGAGCTATTCCCGCACGTAGACAACCAAACTCCTGCTCCTCGCTCGCTGCTGCACCGGTGGAGGGGGGAGGATTCGAACCTCCGAAGTCGTATGACGGCAGATTTACAGTCTGCTCCCTTTGGCCGCTCGGGAACCCCTCCAGTCGTTTGTCCCGTTGCCTGAAGAGCTGGCGATGGGACTCGAACCCGCAACCTGCTGCTTACAAGGCAGCTGCTCTACCCTTGAGCTACGCCAGCATCCGTGTGCCCGAGGGCCTTTTTCCCGTCGCCGATGCGCCTTATTGGCCGCGCCCGGGGGCGGCGAGTGTCTGCCACAAGAAAGCGGCGCGATCAAGGCAAAAACGCAGCAACCTCCGCCGCTCGGCGCTGCAGCCACGACCCAAACGCGCAAAAGATTCAAAACGCGTAAGACGAAACGCCCTCCCTCGAGGGCCCGCCGCGGGACCAAGCCTCAAGGTTGCGAAGGTATATAGCCCGGCGGGGGGCGTGTCAAGGTCTTTGGCAGGAAGGGGAACCGTTCTTGCAAAGGGGCGTAACGCTGCAAGCTATCGAGGATTTCCCCGCGGACAGGCCAGGTCGGAAACGGGTCCCGGACGGGCGCTCCCGACCCCGCCGTACGCCGCCTATTCTATAGGTAGGCGCGGCCCGGCTTCTCGGGCGCGGGGGCGATCGGATCGGTTCCCGGATCCTCCGGCGGCGCCGCCGGCTGGCCGGGCTCGTCCTCCGGCACCACCCCCGGCTTCGGGAGCTGCTTCACCGCGTCCGAAGGCGAGGCGGAGAGCAGGTGTTTGAGCTGCTCGAGCTGCCGCCGGCTCTTGTCGATCCACGCGCTCCGGATCCCGATTCGCTCCGCCACCAGCACGTTCTTTTCGAAGACCCGGACCGCCTTCTCCAAGAGGGGTGAGATCTTTTTGTGAACCTCTTCCAGGTAGACTTGGGCGAGCTGGGCCCGGGCATCGGCCACGGGGATCTTCGCCTTGCGGGCGTTCTTCTGGGCCTGCGGGTCGAAGTCCGGGACGCTGATCATCATGGCGTTATAGAACTCGCGATACAGCGAACCGATCTGAAAGCCCGCGGCAGTGGCCCAGTACAGGTTCTTGACCTTGACGGCCGCGATGTACCCCGCCTGCGCGGAGATGAGCAGGCGAGCCTTGCGATCCAGGTCCGGCCCCATTCCCCCGCCCGTGCTCACCTTGGCCTCGCGAAAGGAGCGGTGGTGGAGCGCCCCCAGGTAGTACTGGGCCATGGCGGCGAAGAAGTCGGTCGCCAGGGGGTCCCCGGTCTCCGACTGGCGGTAGAGGCGCATCGCGGCTTCGGCGGCGGCGCGGCAGGGGAGGTCCTCCCGCAGCCGAAAGTGCGCCAGCGCCTTGCGGGAAAGGGCCTCGACGCGGTCGCTCGGGGTCACGTCCGTGCGCGCGAGGACCCAGGCGTAGGTGTCCGCCGAGCCGCGCCAGTTGTGGAGCTCGGCGTACGCGCCGCCCAGACGGAAGGCCGCGTCGAGCGCATCCTTGGTGGCCCCGAAGCGCTGCACGAGCTGTCGGTAGCTTGCCGCGGCACGGTCGAAGCGGCCGCGCCCTTCCCAAGCCAGCCCCGCGTTATAGAGAGACGCAGGAACGTACTTCGAGGACGCGAAGTGCTCCACGAGGCGGTCGTAGGCCTCGACGGCGGGGGCGTACTGCTTGCCCGAGAGCCGGTCGTTACCGAGCTCGAAAAGGGACTGCGCGTCCAGGACCTCGACGCGGGTCTTCTCGCCGCGCCCCGTCGCCTGAAGCTTGATCGGCTCGAGCTCCAGCCGCCGCGTCGGAAGACTGCTGGCGCAGCCGGTCCCGAGCCCGACCGCCACCGCGAGAAGTCCGAGGCCACCTCGTTGCCGCTGCCACGACCTGCGCATCGTCGCTCCTCGTCTGGTTGCGTCTCCGCCCGCCGCCTGCCCGCCTCTCCGTTCGACAGGTCTTCCCGGACAAAGGTTCCGGCCGGGATGCGCCTCCACCGGAAAATGTTGCCGTAACCCGACCCGGCGCGCCACCCGCATACCTCTACGCGGACCCCGCGGCGTGCCGTTCAGCCACCAGCCCACCGCCGGCGGCCCTCCACCTTGAACCTTGCGTTTTACGCTTGCGGGGGCGATCTTCGCGCCCGAGGTTCTCGCCGTGGTCGATCTTCTCGCCGTCGTACCGGCCTACAACGCCGCGTCCTCACTCTCCGCCGTGGTGACCGGCGTCCGGGAACAGGGACTGCCGGTCCTCGTGGTGGACGACGGCTCGACCGACGACACCGCGCAGGTGGCCCACGCGGCCGGAGCCGAGGTGCTCAGGCACCCCCGGAACCGGGGCAAGGGTAGCGCGCTCAGCTCGGGGTTCCGGTGGGCGCTCGCACGTGGCGCGCGCGGCGTGCTCACCCTGGACGCCGACAGCCAACACGCGCCGAGCGAGATCCCGAAGTTCGCCGTCGCAGCGGAGGACGCGGATCTGGTCCTCGGGCGTCGCCGCCTCGCGTGGGGCGAGATCCCCACCTCCAGCTTCGTTGGAAACCACATCAGCACCTTCTTCATCAGCCTGTTCTGCGGGAAGCGGCTCTTCGACACGCAGAGCGGTTTTCGCTACTACGGACGGCGCCTGCTCACCTCGGTGCCGCTGCACGACGGCCGCTTCGAGACTGAAACCGAGCTCCTCATGCGGGCCTGCCTGCTCGGGTTGCGCGTCCGCTGGGTCCCCATCCAGACCATCTACCAGAGCGGTCCCCACCTCACCCATTTCCATCGCCTGCACGACACGCTCCGGGTCATGCGCGTCGTCTTGCGCTCGCCGACCTATCCCCGGCACGCGCGGTAGCGAGATGGCGCCCGGCCGCCACCTCTCGACGGTGCTGGCGCTGCTCGGCCTCGCAGGCTGCTGCCCTCCTCCGCCCGGCCGCGAGGCGCGAGCCGCGGGCGGGGCGACGTCACCGGCCCCTCGTGCCGCTCAGGCGCTCGCCGCGCTCCGGGCCGTAAGCGACGGCTTCCGCACCCTCAGGACCGTGCACCGCGTGGAGCTCGAGATCCCGCTTCCGGGGGGAGGCGTCGAGCGTCGCCGTTTCACGGGGGTCCTCGCCGTGCAGCGGCCTTCCTCGCTGCGTCTGCGCGTCCTCGGCCCCTTCAGCCTCCCGCTCTTCGACCTGCTCGGGAAGGGGGAGGCGGTGCAGATCAAGCACCTGGCGGCGATCCTGCGGCGCAGAAGTCAGCTCCCCGGGATCCTCGACTCCATCGCGGCCGACCTCCGGGCGGCATACGGCCTGGGGGCGGCGGTGCGCCCCGAAGGCCCGGCCGGCGACCTGACGAGCTGGACCGACGGCCACGGGACCATGGACCTCTGTCGCGGCGGAACGGGGGACGTTCGTCGCTGCTGGCAGATCCAGGCCGCCACGGGGAGGCTCACCGCGCTGCGGGAGTGGTGGCCCGATGGGACCCACCGCCGACTGCTCTTCGACGAGCACCGCCAGGTCGGACCCCTCGCGCTGCCACTACGGATGCGCGTGCAGGTGGAGGGGAAGCGGCGCTACCGCGTGGCGATCCGCGTCGAGGCGGTGGAGCCCGACGTGCCGCTCGACCCCGAGCTATTTCGATAGTGCGGCCCCCCGACTCGTCACCGCCGGCCCTCCTGTGGTAGGGTGACGTGAGAAAACGCACCCTCACCGGCGAGCTCCACCCGGACCGATGAAGCCTGAGCGCTTCGGCTCCTATACATTGCTGCGCCCCCTCGGCAAGGGCGGGATGGCCGAGGTCTTCCTTGCGCGCACGGAGTCCGCGACGGGGTTTCAGAAGCTTCTCGCCATCAAGCGGCTGCTGCCTCCCTTCTGCGCCGACAAGCAACTGGTTACCATGCTCGGGGACGAGGCCCGCGTCTCCGTCTGGTTGACCCACCCGAACATCGTCCAGGTCTTCGACTTCGGACGGGTCGCGAGCACGTACTACATCGCGATGGAGTACGTGGACGGCTGCGACCTGTGGCGCCTGATCCGCGGACCCGACGAGCGCTCGGCGCGACCGCTTCCGCTCGCCACGGCGCTCCACCTCATGACGCAGGTGATGGACGCGCTGGACTACGCGCACCGGCGGCGCAACGACAAGGGCGAGCCGCTCAAGATCGTCCACCGCGACGTGAGCCCCCACAATGTGATCGTCTCGCGCGAGGGGGAGGTGAAGCTCGCCGATTTCGGGCTGGCCCGCGCCACGATCTCGGTGCACCACAGCCACGCCGGAGTCATTCGCGGCAAGTTCTCCTACATGCCCCGCGAGCAGGCCCAGGGGCTCGACATCGACCATCGCATCGACATCTTCGCTGCCGGAGCGGCGCTGTACGAGGCCCTCACGGGGGTCAAGCCGTACACCGCGGTGAATCTGGCCCAGCAGCTCTACCAGCTCGAACGCCCGCTGCCGCCGCCCTCGTCGCACGTCCCCGACATCCCGGAGGAGATCGACGAGCTGTGCATGCAGGCCCTGAGTCCGGACCCCGAGACGCGCTACCAGAGCGCCGAGGAGATGGGCAACGACCTGAAGCACGCGCTGGCCAAGGTCAGCACCCCCGGCATGGAGACGCAGCACCTCGCGGCGCTGGTACGCAACACCGTGGGACCGCCGCCGCGAGAGGTCGCGGACCTGGGCGGCCTCTCGCTCGCCGAGGTGCGTCCGAGCGCCGAGAGCATGGTCGATGACGAGGTGCAGGCGGTACGGCGAACGCTGCTCTCGGCACCGGACTCGGTGGAGCAGAAGGTGGCGGAGGCCTCACACGCCTCGGTCAGCGGCCGTGCCGCGGCGCTCCGCAAGGGGCCCGAGGAGCCCGAGGAGGTCCCGACGACCTACTACGAGAAGTCCTCGCGCGGGGCTCCACGGGTCCCCTCCCTCCCCGGCACCGGGGAGGGCACGGCGGAGACGCGGAAGGTGGTCCCCGAGGCCAAGAAGGGGGCCCCGGCCGAGGGGAAGAAGCCGACGGGGGAGGTCAAGAGCATCGCGATCGAACCTCGACCGAACGGTGCCGAGCCGCGCAAGAGCACGGCCGAGGCCAAGCGCGCGACTCCATCGCCCAGGCCGGGGGACCCAAGCGTACGCTCGGCCGAGCGACCGAAGCCTCTGACCGTGACGCGCGCCGCGGCGCCGAATGACGACGAGGACGACGAGGACGACGAGGATGTGGTCGAAGAGGACTCGGCGGAGGACATCATCGCGCCCGCGTTGCCCCCCGGCGAACCGCGCGCCACGCCTGCTGCGCAGCTGAGCGCGCGCGGCGTGCCGAAGCCGAGCGGCCGCCTCTCGTCGAGCGAGAGCCGGAGCCCGTCGGCTCCCAAGGCGGTGATTCGTCCCGACGCCTCCGGACCGGGGAGTCATCGCGCCGCCCGCGCTGCCGGTGCATCGCGCTCGCCGAGCGGCGCCCTTCCCGTCGCCGACACACTGCAGGACCCCGAGGAGGCGGGACGGCAGGCGCAGGAGGCCATCGACGAGGCGCGGACGATCCAGAGGTCCCCGGACGAAGCGCTCGCGGCCTTCCGTCGGGCGCTCACGGAGCGAGAGCAGGAGGAGAAGCGGCGCCAGGCGGCCCTGCGAGGACCGCGACGCGCCGTGCTCGCAGCCGGCGGTGCGCTGCTCTTCGCGCTGGGCCTCGGTGCGGGCTACGCCCTCTTCCACGGTCGGGAGCGCGTGGTCTGTCCTCCCGGTGGAGCGTCGGGCAACACCCCGCGCGGCGTCGCCGTCGGCGGGCCGCCCCCGACCGATGCCGCGGCGGAACATGGGCAAGCCAGCCGAGGAGACGGCGCCGCCCCGGATTCCTCCTCGGCCCGAGGAGACGGCAGTACGACCGACCGGGCAGTCTCCGGAGGGGCGACGGGACCCGAGGTCAAGGTGCGGCCCGTCAACGCCGGGAAGCGGCGACGACCCGACGCGCGGCCGCCGGCGGGCGAGAGCGCCAAGTCGGCCACCGGGTTTCTCGAGGTGACCACCGACCGCCCGGGACGCGTCTTCGTGGACGATCGGCAGGTCGCGGCGCGCACACCCCTGCGGCGACTCCTCCTGACGCCGGGGACGCACCGCGTGAAGGTCTACTTCGAGAAGGAACAGACCTTCTCTCCCACGCGAATCGTGATCATCGAGGCGGGCCGGCAGGCCAGCATCAGCTTCGGCATGCCCAACCAGTGAGTGCAATCATCGGCATGCCTGCTCTCCAACCCTTTGGCTCCGGGAGGTCCTGATGCGCGGCGAAATCGGACACCACTACGGCCCGCAGGTTCACATTCTCGACGATCCTCTGGCGCTCACGCTCCTCGCCAAGCTCTGCGCGGAGGAGACCGTCCAGCCCAAGATCAACCGACTCGTGGAGGCTCTCTACCGCCAGATGGTCTGCGCCGTGGCGGCGCGCGAGCTCCCGACGATGGAGGTCCGCGTCCCGACGCGCATGGTACGGGCCAACCCCGCGGCGCTCTGGAAGGGGCGCATCGTGGACCCCCACGCCAAGGTCGCGGTCGTGTGCGTCGCGCGCGCGGGCATCTTCCCCGCGCAGGTCTGCTACGACTTCCTGAACGAGATCCTCGAGCCCTCGGGGGTGCGCCAGGACCACATGCTCATGAATCGCACGACCAACGCCAGCGGGCAGGTGCAGGGGGCGGCGATCCACGGCGCGAAGATCGGCGGGACCGTGGAGAACACGACGCTGATCATCCCCGACCCGATGGGCGCCACGGGGGCGACGCTGGTCACGCTCCTCGAGCACTACCGCCAGCACGTCCCCGGGAAGCCGGCGCGCGTCATCACGCTCAACCTGATCGTGACCCCCGAGTACATCCGACGGCTGGCCGAAGCCAGCCCGGATACGCTGGTCTACGCCTACCGCCTCGACCGCGGGCTGTCTCCCGAGGAGGTGCTCGCGGCCGCCCCCGGTCAGTACTGGGACCGGGAGCGCGGTCTCAACGAGAACGGCTACATCATCCCGGGGGGCGGCGGCTTCGGCGAGATCATGAACAACGCGTACGTGTGAGTGCCCCTGAGCCTCGGGGGCCTTTCCTCGGGGCCGTTGGCTGAGCCGCGCGGAAGCAGGTATGCTCCTGCTACCCGGATATGAGCGAGCGCGACCCGCAAGCACCATCGGAAGAGCCGAGCCCTCGCTCCGGCGAGGCGGTGCCCTCTCCCGCGCCGTCAGCCGCTGGAGCTGTCCCGGCGCCGATCTCGGCGGCGGACTCTGCCGCGAGCACGCAGGACGCACCGGCCCCTCTCGCCGAGGAGGAGGAGCTGGACTTGCCGCCCGACGGGCTGGGCCCCGGAGCGCGACCTCTGCCCCCGGTGGGGCTCCGCGACGACTCGGAGCTGGGGAGCGAGGCGAGGCCCGGCGCCCAGACCACGCCCTCAGGAGGGCCGGTCGGTTCCGCAGGGACGCAGGGCCCGCCAAAGGTGGAGGTCGATCCCACGCTCCTCGACCGGGGAGACCGCGCGCGCGCCGCACGAGAATCGATCGCCCGCGGCTGGGACTCGCCCCCACCAGGCGTGAGCACCGGCCGCCCGCGACGACCTCAACCAGGTGACGAGGAAGACGACGTCGACGAGCCGCGTCGCCACCGCGACCGGCGGCGCCCATTCGGGCTGCCGGTTTGGGGGTGGGTGCTCGCGGGAACGGCGGTCGTCATCGTGTTCCTCTTCGGCATGAGCCTGCGCAATCGAAGTCGCTACCGCGTGGTGTGCAGCGACGGCCGGCTCGAGCTCCAGCGCGGGCGAGGGATGCCCCTGCCCTTCGGCTTCGAGGCGGGGACCGGCGCCTTCTCGGGCCTCAAGGTGCCCGCGGGAGTGGATTGCCCCGAGCAGCACTTCGGCGTCGAGGAGGAGGCCGAGGCCGCCGTCGTCGAATTTCTGGTCGCGCAGGCGCGACGCGCCCTCTCCAGCCCGGGCACGCCCAACTTTGCCGCCGTGCGCGACCAGCTCCACCAGGCCTTGCGGCTCACGCGCCTCGAGGCCCACCGGACGCGCCGCACCGAGGTGCAGGAGCTCCAGGCCGAGCTGGTGTATCGCGAAGGACGTGCCGGGCTCGCGCGCGCAGAGACCGAGCTGCGTGCGTCCCTCGGGCGCCTGCAAGAAGCGCAGAGGCTGAACCCCCGGCGCTACGAGGATCTCGGGGACTGGATCGCCCACGTCGAAAGCCTGCTGCGCGCCATCTCGCCCACACCGGGCCCCCCGGCGACCGGCCTCGGGACTCCCGCACCTGGAGCTCCTCCACGGGGCGCCTCGCCGACCGTCGCTCCGCACGCGCCCGGCACCTCACCCCCGACGACGGGTGCGCGGCCCCCCTCCGCCCCGCCCGCGGACGCCGGGGCACCGGCCTCCGCCGACGGAGCGCCGGCCCCGACCGGCGGCGGCGGCATCTTGATGTAAGCGGTTAGCTCGACAGCACGTAGAGCAGCTTGCCGACGATCGTGTCGAGGGCGACGCGGTTCTCGCCCCCCTCGGGGATCACGAGGTCGGCGCAACGCTTCGACGGCTCCACGAATTGCTGGTGCATGGGACGCACGGTCCGGTAGTACTGCTCCCGCACGCTCGCGAAGTCGCGTCCGCGCTCCTCGATATCCCGCCGCACGCGGCGCATGATGCGGATGTCCGCGTCGGTGTCCACGAAGATCTTCATGTCCAGGAGCGCGCGTATCGACTCCTCGACGAAGACGAGGATCCCCTCGAGGATGATGACCCGCGCCGGCTCCACGCGGCGCGTCTCGGCCCGCCGCGCGTGCGTCTTGAAGTCGTAGATCGGAACGTCGACCCCCCGGCCGCAGCGCAGCTCGCCGAGGTGGCGGACGAGCAGTTCGTTGTCCAGCGCGTCGGGATGATCGTAGTTGAGCAGCGCACGATCGACGTGCGGGACCTCGGAGTGATCGCGGTAGTACGCGTCGTGCTCGAGGACCACCGCCGCTCCCGAGGGGAGACCCGCCGCGATCTTGCGAGCCACGGTACTCTTCCCCGAACCGGTTCCACCGGCGATCCCGACCATCAGCGGGCGTATCTCGTCGTGCATCGGCTACTCGGCAGGCGCCGTCTTGCCCGGGGGCAGCAGCGCGGTGATCTTTTGACGGAGCTCCACGTAGCGGCGCAGGAAGTCGTAGTGCTCGCGTCGAAAGAACTGCAGGTAGCGCCGCTCTCGCACCTTGGCCACGTAGGCTTCTCGCAGTTCCTGCATCTGCCCCACGAGCTGGTCTCCGTCGGTGAACTCGGGAATCAGGACCAGGTGCTGGCTGTTCTCCTGCACGATCTCGACGCGGCCGGGCGTCTCCCCCGGCGGGAGGTAGACCAGCACGATGCCGTCGGGAACCTCCCCCTTGAGGCTCTTGATGACCATGCTGCTCGGCAGGTCCGGCAGCCCCTCCTTCACGAGGGCGATCTGAAAGCGATGCTGCCCCACGAAGTCCAGCGCCTCTCCGCCAGTGAGCGCCGTGAAGACCCTGTAGCCGGTCGTCGTGCCGAGAGCGGCCTGCATCGACGGGCCGTTGCGCGGGTTGTCGTCGACGACGAGCACCACGCACTCGCGAACGTCTGCGGTCACCTGCGACCCGCCGCCCGCCGCCTCCTCGGCCATGGCCGCTCGGCGCGTGGCGTCGATGAGGCGCTTGAGGAATTGCTCGTGTACGTCCAGCACCTCGGAGAGCAGCCTGTCCCGGGTCTCCGTCTTGGCCGAGCGCAGGCAGAGCTTCACCACCTGCTCGGTCAGGTAGCTCACGTTCTCCGGCGACTTGGCCACCACGTCGGCGGCGCCTGCGCGGAAACCGTCGGCTGCGATGTCGAAGGTTTGCCGCGCGGAGAGCAACACCACGGCGGTGGCGGGAGAGGCGGCACGAAGCTCGCGCAGAAGCCCGAGGCCGGCGTCGTGAGCGGGCGTGTCCACGTCCACCACGGCGACCGAGAAGTATTTCTCGCGCGCCCACTCCAGGGCCCGCGCGTCGTCCTCCGTCGCCGTGACCAGCACCCCCGCCGAGGCCAAGAGCTTGCGGAAGCCGTCTCGCACCCGCTCATCGCGGTCGACGAGCAGCACCTCGATCCCCCGCAGCGCCTCCCGCTGTGCGTCGGGAAGCTCGAAGAGTGTGCTCATCCTGGCTTCCTTTCCTCAGCGCCCGCGCGCGTCATGTCCCCGTCTCGTTCCTTCGCGCGCGCTCCCCAGGGTCTGGAAGAGGCCGTGGGTGCTCGCCCCCGAGCGTAGCCGAAAACCGGCAACTCCGCGCCTACCGGCGCACCGGGGAGCGCAGCGCGGGGACGAGGCCGGAGCTACCTGCCGCGTCCGGTGACGTGGACGGCGCCGCCGCGTCCACCGCCACCGGGGGGGCCGCATCGGCCGCTCCCACCGGGCCCGCCGCATCCAGCCTGTTTCCGTCGAGGGGCAGCGGAAGCGGGTCCGGTCCGACGCGACGACCGCCCCCCTTGCCGCGCCCGCGAACACTTCGGAGGTCCCACCGTCGGGCCGCATCGCGCAGGTGTCCGTCCGGCCGTGCACGAGCGGCATCGGCAACGCCGGCATCTCTCGGAGCGCGTACCTCCGCCGCGTCGGCCGGGCCGGTCGCCCCTCCCGTCCCGGACGACGGGCGAAACCGCGAGAGCGTGGCGTAGACCAGCGCCGCCGACGCCCCGAGCAAGCAGAGATCGAGGAGGAGCACGAGCACCAGCTTGGTCGACGGGCCTCTCGCCGCGGACCCGTCCTCCTCGAGATCCGGCTCCGGTCCGGCGCCGGGAGCCTGCTGCGGCCCTCCTCCGCGCACCAGACGGGCACCGCAGCTCTTGCAGAACACGTCCGCGGGACTGACCTGGACCTCGCAATGCGGGCAAGCAGACATGTGCCGGGGCGCAGCTCGCTTCCCTGGTTGAGCGACGATGAGAGCTCTCAGCCTGACGCCTTCCTACCAGAGCGAGAGGGGGACGTCCATGGCGATTCCCCTGCCGGTGTGGTAGCTTGTCCGCATGGACAGTGGCATCGCAGGCATCGAACGGGTCCTCACCGCGGCCCGCCGGCTGGGCGCCTCGGACATCCACCTCAAGGTCGGCCTGCCCCCCATCTTCCGGCTCAAGGGAGACCTCCGCACCGTCCGCGACATCCCGGCCCTCTCCGAGGAGGCGATGCGGGCCTTCACCGACCACATCATGAATCCTCGGCAAAGGACCGAGTTCGAGCAGTACCACGAGGTGGACCTGGCCCACAGCCTCCCCGACGGGGTGCGCTTCCGCGTCAACGTCTTCACGCAGCGCGGCACGCTCGGCGTAGTGCTTCGATTGATTCCGCCCGAGGTCCCCCCCTTCGAGGCGCTCGGGCTGCCCGACGTGGTGCTCAAGCTCTCCGAGGAGCCGCGCGGTCTCGTGCTCGTCACCGGCGTCACGGGCAGCGGAAAATCGACGACGCTCGCCGCGATGATGGAGCACATCAACCGGAAGTTTGCGTATCACATTGTGACGGTCGAGGACCCGATCGAGTACTCGTTCACCGACCGCCGCAGCGTGATCAACCAGCGGGAGCTAGGTCTGGACACCACGTCTTTCAGTCGCGCCCTTCGCGCAGCCCTGCGCCAGGACCCCGACGTGATTCTCGTCGGCGAGATGCGCGACGCGGAGACGATCGGTACCGCCCTGCTCGCGGCGGAGACGGGGCACCTGGTGCTCTCGACCCTGCACACCACGGACGCCGTGGAGACGGTCAACCGCACCATCTCGGCCTTCCCGCCGCACCAGCAGACGCAGATACGCCTGCAGCTCGCGTCGGTGCTCAAGGGGGTCGTCTCGCAGCGATTGCTCCCCCGCGCCGACGGCAAGGGGATGGCCCCGGCCGTCGAGGTGCTCGTCGCCACGGCACGTGTGCGAGAGCTCATCGAGGACCAGCACCGAACGCCGGAGATCCACCAAGCCATCGCCGAGGGACGCGAGCCGTACGGCATGATCTCGTTCGATCAGGCGCTCACGGAGCTCGTCCAGCGACGCGTGGTGACCTACGAGACCGCTCTCATGCACGCGACGAACCCGGACGACTTCGCCCTCTACTTCCGCGGCGTGGCCGGAACGAAGCAGTGGGTCGACGACAACGTCGTCGGGGGCTTCAGCTCCACGTAGTGGCCAATTGATCACGGCTCACGCCTCATGACGGCAACGGCGCACGGATCTCGCTGGATACCGTGGGCGATCCTCGTCGGCATGGCGCTCTGGAGCCTCGACGCCGGCGCCAACAAGGCCGTAGCGCTCTACACCTTCGGCGGGCCGCAGGGCAGCGAGGCCACGAGCACCGTGCGCCGCGCGCTCGGCGGCCGCTACCGGGTCCTGCCCGGAAGCGCCTTCTCACGGGCGGCGCAACAGGAAGGGACGGACGCCGGTTCTGCAGCGGGGGTCGCGGCCGCCGCCCGCGTGCTCGGCGTCTCGGCCGTGATCCGCGGATCTATCAGCCGCCTCGGCGGGCGCTGGGTGCTACGCATCCAGGTCCAGTCGGGACACAACGGCGCACGCGTCGGGAATCGGGCTTTCCCCCTGCGCGGCACGCGGCTCGATCCCCTGACGGCCCGTCGGGTGGCGGGAGCCGTGCTCGACCTGCTCGCGGCGACCCGCCCTCCCGCGGGGGCAGCCCGCGTGGCCGTGGCCAGGCCCGCTCGCCGCCCCGCGCGACCGGCCCCCGTCCGCGTCCGGCCCGTCCCCGTCCCACCGGAGCAGCCCGCCGTTCAGCCTGCGCCGGAGGGAGACCCGGCCACGACGGACCCCGGCGACGACGGCCAGGCCGCCGCTCCCGAGGAGCCGCCGCGGGTCGCCCCGCGTCCGCCGCCTAGGCAACGCCGGGTGGCGAGCGGCGGAAGCGACTACGAGGGAGAGGGTGGCGAGGAGCGTGATCGGGGCGCCGGAGAAGACCTCGGATTCTCGGTGGGCCGGCGCGAAGGGGGGCAGAAGTCCGGTCGCCACGGGCCGGGCCTGCGGAAGCGTCCTGGCGCGCGAGGAGGAGACCGCGACGCGGACCCCGACGACCGCAAGCGCGGCACGACGCGCCCTCCCTGGGAGAGCATCGTCGAAGCCTCGGTCGGGCTCGTCCTGCTCAACCGAACCTTCGCCTTCAACGACCCCGTCGAGCCGGCGGAACCGGCCGACTACCGCACACCGAGCGTGGTTCCGGCCATCGCCATCGACGGAGCGGTCTATCCGCTCGCTCCTTTCATGCGGAACATCCTGGCCAACTTCGGTTTCGTCGCGCGCTTCTATCGAGTGGTCGGCCTCAAGTCCAAGGTGGAGGGCGGACGCGGCGAAGCCGGCACCGTCGTGCAGCTCTTCGAGGGAGGGCTCCGCTTCCGCTGGAACATTCTCAGCCGGGCCTCGAGTCCGATCCTGAAGGTCGGCGTCGATTTCGGACAGCTCGCCTTCGTCTTCCAGACGGAGGAGAACCTGATCCCGCTGCCGAACATCACCTACACCTACGTGAAGCTCGCGCTCCTGGGCGTGGAGGTCCCGGCGTACCGAACGCGACGCTTCGCCTTTGGTTTCAGCGGCACGTTCGACTACCTCCTCACCTTCTCGGCCGGTGACATCGAGAAGACTGACTCCACCGGTTACGGCAAGAGCTCCACCGGCGGCATCGATCTCTCGCTCGGCATCTACACCTCGATCAGCGGGTTCTTCGTGCGCGGCTCGTGGTTCTATCGGCGATACTTCTTCGACTTCGACGGCCTCTGCTACCGTCAGACCCTCGGCTGCAAACACGCCGGAGGCGCGCTGGACGTCTACACCGGCGGTGCGGTGAACGTCGGGTACGCGTACTGACCTCCGTCGCGACTGCGTGCCGGGGGGCGCCTATTGACCGAGGGGCACGGCTTGCTATAACGGCGACTCCCCGCCACCGGGACGAGAGAGCGCATGGACGCCGCCACGATCCGAACGAAGTTCCTCGAGTTCTTTGCACGGCACCAGCACCAGATGGTGCGGAGCTCCTCGATCGTTCCGCAAAACGACCCCACCCTCTATTTCACGAACGCGGGGATGGTCCAGTTCAAGGACGTGTTCGTGGGGGCTGAGAGCCGGCCGTACACCCGCGCCGTCACGGCCCAGAAGTGCCTGCGCGTGAGCGGCAAGCACAACGACCTGGAGAGCGTGGGACGAACCGCGCGGCACCACACCTTCTTCGAGATGCTCGGCAACTTCTCCTTCGGCGACTACTTCAAGGCCGACGCGATTCGCTTCGCGTGGAGCTTCCTGACCGAGGAGATCGGCCTCGACCCGACCCGCATGGCGGGCACGGTCTTCGCGGGCGAGGACGGGATCGCCGCCGACGAGGAGGCGGCCGCTCTGTGGCAGAAGGAGGTGGGGTTGCCGGCAGAGCGCGTCGTGCGCCTCGGCAAGGCCGACAACTTCTGGGCCATGGGCGACACCGGCCCGTGCGGGCCGTGTTCGGAGATCCACTACTTCCAGGGGGCGCACCTGCCCTGCACCGCCGCGACCTGTCTCGGGGTGGCCTGCGAGTGCGACCGCTGGGTGGAGATCTGGAACCTCGTGTTCATGCAGTTCGAGCGCCAGCCCGACGGAAGACTCGTGCCGCTCAAGCGCACGGGCGTGGACACCGGGATGGGGCTCGAGCGCCTCGCCGCGGTCTCGCAGGGCAAGACCTCCACCTTCGAGACGGATCTCCTGCGGCCGCTCATCGACCTCACCGCCGAGCTCGCGCGCAAGAAGTATGGCGCGGGGGGCGACCAGGACGTGAGCCTGCGCGTCGTCGCCGACCACGCGCGGGCGACGGCCTTCTGCATCGCCGACGGAGTGTTCCCCGAGAAGGGGGGGCGCGAGTACGTGCTCCGGCGCATCATGCGGCGCGCCATCCGCCACGGAAGCCTCCTCGGGTTCGACGAGCCCTTCTTCCACAAGGTCTGCGATCAGGTGGTCGAGCGCATGGGCGCGGCCTACCCCGAGCTCGTGGAGCGACGGGAACTCATCCAGCGCATCGTGCAGGCGGAGGAGGCCGCCTTCCGTCGCACGCTGACCCGGGGGCTCCAGAAGCTGCAGGAGGCGGTGGGGGTCGCGCGGAGCGCCGGCGAGCGGACGCTCGCGGTCTCCTTCGTCGGCGACCTCTACGCCACGGACGGCTTCCCGCTCGACCTGACGCGCATCATCGCCGAGGAGGCCGGTCTGGCGGTGGACGAGGAGGCGGCCCAGAAGTGGGTGGTCCAGACCCACGGCGCCGGCGACAGCAAGGTAGGCGACGAGGCCGTCGCGGCCATCTACAAGGAGCTCCTCGAAGAGCTCGGCCCGACCGAGTTCGTGGGCTACGACGAGACGCGGGGAACGAGCGAGGTCCTGGCGCTGCTCGTGGGCGGAGCGCGCGTCGCGAGCGCCGTCGAAGGCCAGACGGTGGAGGTCGTCACGCGCAGCACCCCGTTCTACGGGCGCGCGGGCGGCCAGGTCGGAGACACGGGCCGCCTCGTGGGACCGCACGGCGAGGTGGAGGCGAGCGACACGCTCAAGCCGGGCGGAGCCCTGGTCGTGCACCAGGGACGCGTGGTGAAGGGACGGCTCGCGACCGGCGAGCGCCTCGAGCTCCAGGTGGACAGCGAGCGGCGCCAGGCGATCCGGCTGAACCACAGCGCGACGCATCTGCTGCACCACGCGCTGCGAAGCGTGCTGGGGCCGCACGTCGCGCAGAAGGGTTCGCTCGTCGGCCCCGACTACCTGCGGTTCGACTTCAGCCACTTCGAGCCCATGACGGACGAGCAGCTCCGCCGCGTCGAGGAGCTCGTGAACCGCGAGATCCGCGGCGACGGCGAGAGCCGCACCGATCTGATGTCCTTCGACGAGGCGCGGCAGACGGGAGCGATGGCGCTTTTCGGCGAGAAGTACGGCGACCGCGTGCGCGTCGTGCACGTCGGCAGCGCGTCGGTGGAGCTCTGCGGCGGCACGCACGTGCGCCGCGCCGGAGAGATAGGGCTGCTGCGCATCACCTCGGAAGAGTCCCTCGCCATGGGCGTGAGACGCATCACTGCGTTGACCGGAGCCGGGGCTCTCGCCCACGCGCACGCCACCGAGGAGACGCTGCGCGCGGTGGCCCAGCTCCTGCGCTGCGGCCCCGAGCAAGCGGCGGAGCGGGTCGAACGGCTCCTGGGCCAGCTCAAGGAGGTCGAGCGCGAGGTGGCGACCCTCAAGCAGAAGCTCGCCACGGGGGGCGGCACGGATCTGATGGCGCGCGTGCAGGAGCTGAAGGGGGTGAGGCTCCTCGTGACGCGGGTCGAGTCCGGAGAGCCCAAGGTCCTGCGCGAGGCGGGAGACACGCTGCGCGACCGACTGGGGAGCGGAGTGCTGGTGCTGGCCGGAGAGCACGAGGGGAAGGCCACGCTCCTCGCGATGGTCACCAAGGACCTCGTGGGCCGCGTGCACGCGGGCAAGCTCGTCGGAGCGCTGGCCGAGATGCTCGACGGACGCGGAGGGGGACGGCCGGACATGGCACAGGCGGGAGGCCCTCGACTCGAGCTGCTCGACGAGGCGCTGGCCAAGGTGCCGGAGCTCGTCTCGGCCAGCCTCGGATAGCACATCCCCGCGGGGATTCAATCGTTGGGACCCGGCCCGGGCCCTTAGATTCCGCTCGGTTGACACTCCCGTAGGGGAGTGCGAACATTCTCCTTCGAGCAGCGTGGCGCTCGTTTGCAGCGCGGCGTTCGTTTAGTTAGATCGGGCCCCCGAGCGGCGCGGAAGGGCGGACATCCCGCGACCCAACATGCCCAGCACGGACAAATCTGCGGTGTCGATGCGCATCCGGTTGAAGTACCCGGACGTGGAGACGTTCGTCGACAAGTACGCCGCCAACATCAGCCCGGGGGGGATGTTCATCCAGAGTCGCGCCCCGCAGCCGGTCGGCACGGCGCTGCGCTTCGAGCTCCTGCTGCGCGACGGGACGCGGCTCATTCGCGGCGAAGGGCGGGTCATCTGGATCAAGGAGTACGACGCCGCGCACCCAACGAACGCGCACGGCATGGGGGTGCGCTTCACCGGCCTCGACGCCGAGAGCCAGGCGATGGTGCAGCGCATCGTGCGCCTCAAGGAAGCGGCATCACCCTCGACTCGCGCCGCGGAACCGGTCGCACGAGCTGAGGAGGTCCCGGAGCCTGGCCCCCGCGTGGAGCCGCCCGGCGACGCGCCGGCATCCCCGGTGGAGGCGCCGCGGCGGCACGAGGGGGGCCGGTCGGAGAGGCTGCCGACGGTGGAGATCACCCACCTGCGACCGACCGAGGAGATCCCTCCACTGCGCGCGGACGAGGTGGCGGCGCCGCCGCCGGCCGAGGAGGAAGACCCCCAACGCTGGGCCGAGCTCGCTCGCGAAGGGGGCAACGGGATCGAGATCGCCCTGGCAACCGCCGAGGAGCTGCTGCTCGGCTTGCTCAGAGAGGCGGGCATCCCCGAAGACCGGGTGCTGGAGACCCTGGCTGCCGTGCGGAGCAGCACGCCTGCCCTCGAGGACCTGCCGGAGATCGAAGGCCTCCTCGGAGGGGCGCGACAGCCCACCGGCCGCAGACGGTCCACGGCGCAGGTGCCCGAGCGGCCGCGACCGACGCCGCCCCCGCCCCATGCGCCCAAGCCGCCCGCCTTCGACCTCAGCGATCCGGCGGAGTCGAGCGTGGTCACGGCGCTCCCCGAGCCACCGCGACCGGCGCCCCCCGTCGCGCCCGCACCGACGCAGGTCGAAGGACGGGGCTGGACCGGGCTGCGCAGCACCCCCGCGTGGGTGCCGACGGAGGAGCAGACAGCGAGCGCGCTCGCACCGGCCGTGGCGGCCACCCCGACGGCGCCCTGGGAGGAGAGCCCGCCCGCGGCTGCGGGCCCCGAGGAGGCGGAGGCTCGTCGCGAGGAAGAGCACGAGGGGGAGCACGCCCGAAAGGGGGAGCACGCGCGAGAGGGGGAGCACGCGCGAGAGGATGGTCGCGAGGACGAGAGCGACGAGGGAGAGGGGGCGGACGACCTGTCGAGCGAGGTCTGGCAGGAGGTGCTCGCCGGACTCACGTCGAACGAGGGGGACGACACGAGCGAGGTCCCGTACAGCGCCGTGGAGCTCGCCCGCAATGTCGTCACCGAGGAGGACGCGGAGGGGTTCGCCGAGCAGACGAGAAACGACGTCCGGGGGCGCGGACCAGACGCCGCGCTGCACGCCGGCGACGAGTTCGGGCTGGAGGAGGAGGAGCACACGGACGCCCACGGCTTCGAGGACTTCGCCGGCCTCGAGGAAACCGAGACCTCGACGCGCAACGGCGACCTCGGCCACGGGGAGCTCCGAGATAGCGAACTCCTCGACGGAGAGGAAGAGCTCACGCGCGACCCCGACCTCCACGACGAGGTCTTCGAGGCGCTGGCCGCAATCCGGGCCGACCGTCGCGCGTCGGCGACCGAGGTTCCGGGGTCCGAGGACTGGGCCTCCGAGGCGCCGGAACCACCGCCGCTCGAAACGCTCGCCGGTCGCGTGTCGGCACAGGCCGGCACGCCGCCACGCGGTGAACCCCCGGTGCTGGACGAAGCCACGGACCCCCACGGCGTGGAGGTCGTCGAGGAGGAGGCGACCTCGGGGCGCGCGGGAGTGAGGCCGCGCAAGAGCGGCATCTTCCGTCGCATCTTCGGCAAGAAGGAATAGCCGCGACACCCCGAGCACGAGGGCGCGCCGTCGCTTGACAGGGCGACGAGCCGTTGCTAGACCGTTGCCGGTCCAAGGCGCATTCACCCTCGCGAGAGGTCGTTCACAAATGGCCGATCAGCCTTGCATTATCGGAAAAGAGATCACGATCCGGGGCAGCCTCTCCGGCAACGAGGATCTGGTGATCGAGGGGCGCGTCGAGGGATCGATCCTCCTCGGCAATCACCTCACCGTCGACGCCTCCGGAGTCGTGGAAGCCGACCTGGAGGTGCAGGACCTGACCGTCAACGGCATCGTGCGCGGTGACGTGCGCTCCACGAACAGCGTGGCCATCAACGCCGAGGCGACAGTGGCCGGTAACATCCGCGCGCCGCGCGTCATCATCGAAGAGGGGGCGCGCTTCAAGGGCCGCATCGAGATGGAGGTGAAGCTGCCTCCCGGACTGAAGGATTGAGCGTCGTATCGCGACGTCGGGCCCCGCTAGCGGCGCCCCGGGAGGAGATCATGGCCAACACGATCATTGGCAGCTCCATCGTCATTGACGGCGAGATCAGCGGGGACGAAGACCTCGTGATCCAGGGAACCGTGAAGGGGAAGATCACGCTGAAGGACCACCTGCTGGTAGAGGGGTCCGGCGTGGTGGAGGCCGACATCCAGACCGCCACGGTGACCGTCAACGGCCAGGTGACGGGCAACATCTCGGCCACCGACAAGGTGGAGCTCAAGCCCGACTGCCGCATGGTCGGGGACATCAAGGCCCCCCGCATTCTCATCGCCGACGGCGCCGCGTTCAGGGGCAACGTCGACATGGACGTGTAACGTTCGGAGACGCCAATGACGACCCAAGTGACCGTGGTGGGCCCGAGCACGCATGTGACCGGCAACGTGCAGGGGGACGAGGATCTGCGCGTCGTCGGCCGGGTGGACGGCAACATCACGCTGAGCCAGACCCTCTTCGTGGAGCCGAGCGGCATCGTGGTCGCCGACGTGCAGGTCAGTCGTGCGGTGATCAGCGGCACGGTGATGGGAAACATCACGGCCTCGGACCTCGTGCACATCACCGAGCAGGGTCGCGTGGTGGGGGACCTGACCGCGCCCCGCATCGTGCTCGTCGAAGGCTCCTCGTTCCGCGGCAACGTGGACATGGGGGACCTGGACGCCCCGCGCGTGCATGTCCCCGCGCGCGCTGCGGTGGCCCGCGTCGCGACGCCCCGTCCGGCGGCCCGTCTGGCCGAGAGAGCCTCGCAACCCATCCCGGCCGCCCCGACGACGGCGGCGGAGGCGACGATCGAGCCGCCTGCGCGACCCGCAGCGCCCGCGCGGCCGACGGTCGCCCCGCGTGTCGCAGCGCCAGCCCCCGCTCGTCCGGTCACGAGGCCGGCACCCCGTCCGGCTCGGCCCCCTCGAGAGGCCGAGGCTCCCGTCGCCGCGGCCCCCGCGCCAGCTCCGGCCCCTTCGCGCGTGCCCGTTCAGCCGCAGCCGAGAGCGAACCCCGCAGCAGCAGCAGCCGCCGCCGCGCAGCGCGCCGCCGCAACGCCCCGCACCTCCGTCCCGCCGCGTCCCGTGCAGGCCCAGCGGCCGACGCCCCTGCGTCCGGCCCCCGCGACCGCTGCCCGACGCCCGCCGGAGCCCTCGGCGCCCGCCCCAGCTCCCCAGGCGCCGACCAAGCCGCGCGAGTCCCTTGGTGAGCGCGCCAGCGCGGCCGCCCGGGCCGTGATCCAGGCCGTCAAGCGCGACGCCGAGGCCACCGCTGCGCCGCGCCCGGAGTCGAGCAAGCCTACTCTCGTCGCTCCGCGACCGCCGACGACTGCAGGGAAGAAGAGCCGCATCCGGCGGAAGTAGCGCCGCGCGCTCAAACCCTCATGGAAGCGGAAGGACACCCGCCCCCGGTCCCCACGTCTCCCTCCGGACCGGCGTTCGCGTGGCCCGGAGCGCCCCCACCCGGAGGGCCGCACTACCTCGAACGCCTGCTCGAGCTCCTACGCACCCAGGCCTTCGAGCGTCGCGAGGTGGTGCTCGCCTCGGGCCGACGCAGTAATTTCTACCTCGATTGCCGGCGCGTCGTGCTCAGCGCGGAGGGGCACTTCCTCGTGGGCTGGCTCTTCCACCACCTGATCACGCGGCTGGACCCCGAGGCGGTGGCGGTCGGCGGCATGAGCCTGGGGGCCGACCCGCTGGCCAGCGCCACGTCGCTGATGAGCCACCTCGCCGGCCGCCCCCTCGACGCCTTCTACGTGCGCAAGAAAGCCAAGGGGCACGGCACCGGAAAGGTGATCGAGGGCGCGACGCGCCTCGGCCCGGGGACGCCGGTGGTCGTGGTGGAGGACGTCGTCACCTCGGGCGGCTCGAGCCTGCTGGCGGTCCAGCGCTGCCGCGAGGCCGGACTCCGGCCGGTGCGCGTGCTGGCCCTCGTCGACCGCTGCGAGGGAGGCCGCGAGGCGATCGAGGCCGAGCTGCCACTCACGACCCTCCTCGTGCGCGGGGACTTCCCGGCATGAGGTCTCTCCGCGACGGGTGGATCGGCTTCGCACTCCTGCTGGCTATCGCGGGGTGCGCCGAGGTCGCCACCCCGGTGAGCCTCACCCCGCCGACCGCCGGCTACGGGCCGAACGACTACCCGGAGGTGCTAGGCCGCTGGACGCGCAACGCACGCGTGTTGAAGCAGCTCGACACGGCGCTCGACGCGCACGCCACGATCTTCTCGCCGGACTTCATCTCGGCGTACGTGGCCCGCCGCGCCCGGATCTTCAAGTTGCCGCGCGAACAGCACTGGCGACTCGAGCAGGAGCTGCTCGCGCAGTGGCGAGACTCCATCCCCGTCGTCGTGTCCGCCGCGACGCACGACCGCAGCTGGAACGACTTCCACCGGAAGAACAGCGTCTGGCGCATCGCGCTCGTCAACGACCGCAACGAGCAGGTGGACGCCAAAGAGATCCGCCAGGAACCGCAGATCAGCGCCACCATCGCCGAGCTCTTCCCCTACGTGGACCGATTCTCGCAATTCTACTGGCTGCGCTTCCCGCGCGTCCTGCCCGACGGCCGGCCCTTCCTGGCCGCCGAGGCGCGGCAGCTAACGCTACGGTTCGCTGGGCCCCTCGGGCTCGCGGAGCTCACCTGGCTGCTGAAGTGACCTGTCGTCACCTCGTCATCCTGCTCGCGCTCACCCACTTCGGCGTCGCCTGCGGCAAGCGCGATCCGATCGACCGGCTGGTCTCGCAGCTCGACGAGCCCGGGCAGCGCGAGGCAGCGGTGGAGCAGCTCCTCGTGCGGGTCCGCAAGGCTCCCGTCGCCCAGCGCGCCCAGGTGCGGGACCGCGTGCTCGACGCCCTGGCCGAGGCGTATCGGCGCGACGAGGGGCGTGACCAGATCGTCGCCGCTCTCGCAGCCATCGGGGATCGACGCGCCGCGCACGTCTTCGCAGCCGCGCTCGGCGACGCCGACCGCGACGGTTCGTACTACGAGGCGGCGGTGCGCTCGGCCCAGATGCTCGGCGAGCTCGACGTCAAGGAAGCCGTCCCGGAGCTCGTAGCGGCGCTGCGGCGCGCGCGCCAGCGCCCTCGCGCCGACCGCCAGATCTGGCTCGAGCGGGCCATCATCGAAACGCTCGAGCGACTCCGCTCGCCTCAGGCCGTCCCCGCGCTCCTCGAGGCGCTCGAGGCCGATCCCCTCCGGCAGGACTGGAATCTGAACCGTCTGGCGGCGCGGGCGCTCGGGCACGTCGGCTCGCCGAAGGCCGCTGGGGCGCTGGTACGGGCTCTCGGCGCCACGGGACACGGCACGCTCCTGCTCGAGGAGGCCCGACGCGCGATCTGCACCATCGGCGCGGCGGCCTCGCCCGAGGTGCTCGCCGGAGCGCTCGCTCGCGATCGGCGCGGGCAGCCGCGCTCGAACGCCGCCGCCGCAACCCGGCTGCTCCCCGATCTCGGCACGGCGAGCGCCCTACCGGCGCTCCGGAGAGCCGCGCGCCCGACCGACCCCGAGGAGTACCGACTCGCTCTCGCGGAGGCGCGACTGCGTCTCGGCGACGCGGAGGATCTGAACCCGCTGCTCGCCCTGGCCGGAGATCCGCGGGCGGCGCTCTCCTCCCGTCTGCGCGCGCTCGAGCTCTTGGGGTGGCACGGGGACGCGCGAACCGCGGCGACCCTTGCCGCGCAGCCGAGCGGCCGGGACGTGTCGCCGCCCCCTGTGCTACGCTGGGCCGCAGCGCTCGCTGTGGCGCGGTCGGCGGGATCGGAGGGTGCAGCGCCGTTTCACCGCCGACGGCCGACCGAGGCGGAGGACCCCGTAATGCGGCAGGCTTCGGCAACCTACCATCCCCGCCTGGGGGTCGTGACGGACTGCGAAGACGACGCGGCCTGCCTCGAGAAAAAGCTCGCCGGAGCCGGATGGCGCGCGCAGGAACGGGCCGCGCTCGACCTCGGCCGGAACCGGAGCACGGGGGCTCTGCTCGCCCTGGCCCGCCGGCTGAAGGGCGCGCACCCGCAGGTGCAGCACGCCATCCTCACCGCGATGGAGCAGCTCCTGCGGATGCCCGACGCCCTGTCGCCTTCGGAGAGGCCGCAACTCGGCTCGCTGCTGCTCGCGGCGGCGGAAGACCCGGTCCCCGCCCCAGACCTCCCGAGCGGGCAGGAGCTCCGGACGCGCGCGTACTGCCTGGGTCACCGAATCCTTCGCCCAGAGAGCAGCCCATGATCCGCCTCGAGATCCTCCAGGGCGCCGACGTGGGCCGCACAGTGGAGAGCGACGCCGACCAGATCTCGATCGGGCGATCCCCTCAGGCCACGGTTCAGCTCGGCGACTACCACCTGTCGAACGACCACGGACTGCTCTACCGCGACGGTGGCGAGTACATCTATCGCGACCTGCACTCCACCAATGGCTCGATGCTCGTGCGCGACCAGGAGCGGCTCCTGCTCGACGGGACGCAGCGCTGGGAAGCTCCAGTCAGGGACGGCGATCGCCTGCTGCTCGGAGACGCCGCGGCGCCGGTCGTGATCCTCTGCCGCGTCTCGGAGAGCCCGGCCCAGGACGAGCACGCGCACCGCATCATCGCGACCCGCTCCCTGACCGAGCTCCCCAAGGTCCTGGGCAAGGTCGAGCAGGGCCCCGACATCTCGGCCCTCTACCACGCCATCACCTTGCTCACGGGGCAGCTCGAACTGAGTCAGGTCCTCGAGGGCGTGGCCCAGGCCGTCTTCGACCTCCTGCCCCGCGCCACCCACCTGTCGATCATGGTGGCCGAAGGCGAGGAAGAGCGCTTCGTCCCCCTGCTGGCTCGCGCCCGAACCCCCGGCTCTGCCGCGGAGGGGGTGATGATGAGTCGAGCCATGCTGCGGAAGGTGCTCAAGGAGCGCGCCGCGGTGCTGGCCGCCGACGCGCCGCACGAGCTGGGCTCGACGGAGAGCATCATGGGCGCGAACATCCGCTCCATCGTCGGAGTGCCGCTCTTCCGAGGGGACCGCATCCGCGGCGTCATCGAATGCGACAACCGCGCGAGCTCGGGGATCTTCACCGAGCGCGACCTCGAGCTCCTGCTCGTCCTCGCCAGTCAGGCCACGCTCGCGATCGAGAACGCGCAACTCTACCGCCAGCTCAAGGTGGCCCAAGAGAAGCTCCAGGGAGAGAATCGCTACCTGCGGGGGCGGCAGCCGGGGGTGACGGCCTTCGAGCAGATCATCGGCGGCTCCTCCGCGATGAAGACCATCTTCCACCAGGTACAGAAGGTGATCGACACGCGCGCCACCGTGTGCATCACCGGCGAGACGGGCACCGGCAAGGAGCTGGTCGCGAACGCCATCCACTACCAGAGCCGCCGCCGGGACAAGATGTTCGTGGCGCAGAACTGCGCGGCGCTCCCCGAGACGCTCCTCGAGAGCGAGCTCTTCGGCCACAAGAAGGGGTCGTTCACGGGCGCCGACCAGGACAAGAAGGGGCTCTTCGAGATCGCCGACGGCGGCACGCTCTTCCTCGACGAGGTCGGGGAGATGGCGCTGTCGCTCCAGGCCAAGCTCCTCCGCGTCCTTCAGGAGGGCGAGGTCCGGCCTGTCGGTGCCGCCACCGTCAAGCGCGTAGACGTGCGCATCATCTGCGCCACCAATCGTTCGCTCGAGAAGGAGGTGGCCGCGGGGCGCTTCCGCCAGGACCTCTTCTACCGGCTGATGGTCTTCCCGATCGCGTTGCCCCCGTTGCGCGAGCGCCGCGAGGACATCCCGCTGCTCGCACAACACTTCCTTCGACGCTACAGCGCCGAGATGCACAAGAACGTCGGGGGGGTCAGCCAGGCCGCGATGAACGAGCTCTGCGCCTACCGCTGGCCCGGGAACATCCGCGAGCTGGAGAACGAGATCCAGCGCCTCGTGATCCAGCTCGACGACGGCGGAATCGTCCAGCCCGAACACCTCTCGCCGCAGGTACGCAAGGTGGAGGGGATGCTCGAGCGCATCGCCCCGCCGAAGGGGACGCTCAAGGAGATGGTCGAGACGGTGGAGCGCTGGCTCCTCGTGGAGGCCCTGCGCGAGCACGGAAACAACAAGACCCAGACGGCGGCGGCCCTCGGCATCACGCGCGAGGGGCTGCACAAGAAGCTCGCGAAGTTCGGACTATGAAGACGACGACCGACGTTAGAGCCTGTCTCTTCCCGTCCCCGATAGGCACCTGCGGTCTCGCGTGGACAAAGGCCGGGATTCGCCTGGTACAGCTCCCGGAGGAAGACGAGAAAGCCACCGCGTCGCGGCTCGCGCGGCGCGCGGAGGTCCGGCAGCTCGAGGCCAGCCCCTCTCGGGAGATCGCCGCCGCCATCTCCCGCCTGCAGCGGCTCCTCGGCGGCGAGGACGAACTGCTGGCCGACCTCCCGCTCGACCTGGCCCCCGCGGGCCCGTTCCTCGACCGGGTGTACGCCGAGGCACGGCGCCTGCGGCCGGGGGAGACCGTCTCCTACGGCGAGCTCGCGCGCCGAGCGGGCAGCCCCGGCGCCGCTCGCGCGGTCGGCCAGGCCATGGCCAAGAACCCCGTGCCTCTGCTCATCCCCTGCCACCGCGTCCTCGCGGGCGACGGGGGCCTCGGGTGGTTTTCCGCGCATGGGGACGTGAGCACCAAGCTCGCGCTCCTCTCCATCGAGGGGCTCGACCTCACCGCTCTGCACCGCGCGGGCCTTCGCCACCTGCGCCGGGCCGACCCACGCCTCGGCGAGCTCATCCGACGGGTTGGGCCGTGCCGCCTCAAGCCGGACCCCCGAGGCGACGCCTTCACGGCGCTCGTGGAATCGATCGTGCACCAGCAGCTCTCGATCAAGGCCGGCGCCACCATCTTCCGACGCATTCTGGACGCGGCCGGCGCAGTGGAGCGCCTGGACCCCGCGGCCATCCTGGGCCTCGACGCAGAGCGCCTCAGGTCGGCCGGGCTCTCGCGCCAGAAGGTCTCCTACGTGCGCGACCTGGCGGAACAGGCCGCCGCCGGCGCCCTGCCCTTCCAGCGACTCCGGAGGGCCAGCGACGACGAGGTGGTCCGGGCGCTCACCTCCGTGCGTGGGATCGGCCGCTGGTCCGCCGAGATGTTTCTCATCTTCCGCATGGGGCGGCTCAACGTGCTCCCCACGGATGATCTGGGCCTCCAAACGGCCGTCAAGCAGGTCTACGGGCTCAAACAACGCCCCGAGCGTGCGCGCCTGGAACGGCTCGGCGCGAGCTGGGCGCCCTACCGCACCCTCGCCACCTGGTACCTCTGGCGCTCGCTGGAGGCCTGACCCGTCCGTCAACGCGCCGCTGCACGCCGCAGGCGTTGCCAATCGTCGATGACGCGAGCTATCCTGACGCGACCAACCGGAGGGGGCGGGGTCACACCATGCGAGGCAAAGGGGATAGCCATCCACGGATCCCCTCGACCGTCTCTCGACGCCTCGGCGACACGAGCCTCATCGCGGGCCCGTCCTCGTCGACGCTGGACGTTCCGGCGCGCGTCATCGACCTCGTCACGGGTTTCCCCTCGCTGACCAGCCTGCACAACGAGCTTCGCCCGTTGGCCGAGGATGCCGCGGGAGCCACGATCCTCTACGTCCACCTTCCTTCCACGCAGATCATCGAGGAGCGCTTCGGCTGGGAAACGCTCGGCGCCTACGCCGGACTCCTCGCCAACTACCTCGGCCGCGTGGCCCGCGACCTGGAGCGCGAGCGCGGCCACTGCGCCGTCCTGCGCAGCTTCGCCGACGACTACGTGCTGCTCATCCCCCAGCGCGAGAACGACGCCGAGATCCCGAGCCGCCTCGGGGAAGGCATGCTCCGGCACCTGCAGGCCATGGACGAGGAGCTCGCGACGATCCACCAGGTCTACGTCGGGATCTCGCGGGTCACGCCCTACGCCAAGATCCACCCGGAGCGGCAGCTCTTCCGCGGCATCCAGCGGGCGCAAACCGAGGCCACCGACGTGGGCCGGCAGAAGCTGGCCGTCCAGACGCGCGTGCTCGACCGCGCGATCGCCAACCGCTCCTTCAACATGGTGTACCAGCCGATCGTGAACATTCACGACCACTCGATCTTCGCCTACGAGGCCCTCGTGCGCTGCACGCAGCCGGAGCTGCGCAATCCGCACGTCCTCTTCAGCGTGGCCGAGCAGGCGGGCCGCATCTGGCCTCTCTCGCGGCTCTTGCGCAAGATGGCGGTCGATTCGGTGACCTCGATGCCCGACGGGTCGCTCCTCTTCGTGAACCTGCACCCGCTCGACTTCAATGACCCCGAGCTCCTCCGGCCGGAGCCGTTCATCGTCGAGCACGCGGCCAACCTGGTGCTCGAGGTGACCGAGCGGGCCACGATCACCGACTTCGAGCACTTCCGGCGCAACATGGACGTCCTCCGGAGCAGCGGCGTGCGCATCGCAGTGGACGACCTGGGGAGCGGCTACGCGGCGCTCTCCTCGGTCGCGGAGCTCAACCCCGACTTCATCAAGTTCGACATGACCCTCATCCGCGGGATCGACCAGAGCCCCATTCGGCGCAACCTGCTGCGCAACATGGTGGCCTTCGCCGTCGAGGCCGGAACGCAGGTCATCGCCGAGGGGGTCGAGACGCGCGCCGAGCTCGACACCCTCCGCGAGCTGGGCTGCCACTTCGTGCAGGGCTTCTTCCTCGCCATGCCCCTGCCCCCCTTCACCCTGGAGATCGCGCCGCGGCAGCCGTCGCCGGAGGAGTTGCCGGCCGAGTCGTCCTGACCCGGCCGTGCGGTGGCCCCCCCTCGCCGACCCCGCGCGCACCTACCACAGCGTCGAAGAAACGTAGTATGGCTTTCCCGCTCGCGCGTAGCGACGGACGTGACCCATGACGATGAAGCCCGTCAGTGACATCCTCTACCTCGCGCCCGAGGAGCTCCTCGGCCGGATACGCCGCGAGCTCGACGAGGCGGGCGCGAAGCCCCAGCGAGGGGTCCGCGGGGCCGACTGGCTCGTCCTCCCCTCCGCACGGCGGACCGTGCAGCTCCACGTCCTTCCCGTCGGAGACGAGGCCTTCGCGCGGGCTCGCGAGCACTACTACAGCTTCCTGGTCGTGGACAGTCGACGCCTCCCCGAGGCGCCGCGCGAGGAACGCAGCGGCACCTTCGCGCAGGAGCTGACGGAGAAGCTCCACTACACAGCGGACCCCGACCGGCGCTTCCCGCTCTCCCGGGTGATCGCCGTGCTCGAGCCGGACGAGGACCTTCCGCTCCGAGCCTTCGAGCTCGGCCGCCTCCACATCGGCGGCTTCGTCGTCGAGCCCTTCGGCGGCGCCCTGCTCGATCTGGTGGAGCGCCTCACCGATCCGCACCCTGGCAAGGCCGCGATCTGCCTGGCCGGTGGCGGGGTCGAGGGCTTCATCTTCGAGGTGGGCGTGCTCATGGCGCTGAACGCCCACCTCCAGAGCCGCTCGGTGACCGACGCCAACATCTACTGCGGGATCAGCGCCGGGGCGATCCTGGCCGCCTTCATCGCCAACGGCGCCGAGCCCGAGGAGGTGGCGGCCGCCATCACCGATCCGAACGCCGACAGCACCGTTCAGGCCGTGCGGCCATCGGTGATCTACGACCCGCACTTCAAGGAGTACGCCTCCCGGGCCTGGCTGCTCGCGAAGAGCCTGCCGATCCGGAGCTGGAGCGAGCTCGTATCGGCCGTGCTGAAGACCGTCCCGATGGGATTCTTCAGCGGCGACTCCCTGGAGCGCTTCATCCGGGAGCAGCTCGTGCAGCCCGGCCGGACCGACGACTTCCGCCAGCTCAAGCGCGAGCTCTACATCGGTGCGACCGACCAGGACACCTCGGCGCACGTCGTGTTCGGCAAGGGGCAGTGGCAGGACGTGCCGATCTCCACGGCTGTGCGCGCCTCGGCGGCCCTCACCCCGTTCTTCGATCCGGTGCAGATCCGGGGCCGGTACTTCGTCGATGGGCAGTACACGCGCACCTCCAACTTCCACCTGGCGGTGGAGCGAGGGGCCAAGCTCGTCATCGTGGTGGATCCGCTCGTCCCGGTGCGTACCGACGTGCCCGGCTACGTGGCGAAGAAGGGCGGGGTCTTCGGCGGGTTGCAGGCGCTCAAGGCCGTGATCCACACCCGCTTCTTCCACGCCTACCAGAACGCCGTGGACAGCTACCCGCAGGTCGATTTCCTCCTCTTCAAGCCCGAGGAGGACGACATGCGGCTCATGAGCGGATCCCCGATGAAGTACAACATCCGCACCGAGATCCTGAACATGGCCTACCGCTGCGCGGTGCGGCGGATCCAGCGCGACTTCGAGAAGCTCGAGGGGATCTTCGCGCACCACGGTTTTCGCCTGCAGCGCCACCCGCGACTGAGGGGACTGCACCAGCGCATGACCTGAGTCAGGCCATCGCGGTGCGGCGGATCGCTGCGCCCCGCGCGCGGCGAGCTTCTCGACGAGAATGGGCCGCTCCAGGTCGCGCTCCCCCTTTACACCGTCGGGGCGGTCCGATATGTTTCGCATCGCTTGCCGACCGTCGACGTAACCTCCCGCGCTCCGCATCCCGCGCCCTTCTCCCCGACGCTGCGCCTCGGGAAAGACGAGCAGTGGTCGAGAAATTGGCCGCGGCGAGATAGCTTCGATATGGTGGGACCGACACTCGACGAGCCGGCGCGGTACGCACAGCGAGAGCGCCTCGCTCCGCGGGCTGCGCGGTAGGGCTCACGGCATGGCGAGAGCAGCATTGGCCGATCCACAGCCGCTCGAGATTCTCGTCGACACCGACGTCCACGTGGCCAGCGAGGTCACGCCGAGGCGGGTCGTCGACGCGCTCCGGCGCCAGCTGCGCCAGGCCGAGAGCGGACGCTTGCTGCAGCACGACGGCGGCGAGCGGGCCCTGCTGAATCTCCTGCAGACCCGCGACGGCCAGCACCTCATGCCGCAGGGGATGCTCCCTCGCGTCACCGAGACCTGCCGGCGGCACGGCGTGCCCTATTCCGTGGTGGATCGTCGCACGATGGTGGCCTGCCCCGCCGTCCGGGCGAGACAGACCCTCACCGAAGCCGACCAGAGCGCTCTCAGACGGCTCCTGCTCCACGACTCCGGCGTCCTCGTGGCGCCGCGCAGCGCCGATCGCGTCACCCTGGCCGCGGAGCTGGTCGCTCGCCGTCAGCAACGCACGCTCGTGCTGGCCGAGGACGCGCGCATCCGCGACCTTTGGGCCGCCGAGCTCGGCGCGCGCCTGCAGCTCGGAGCGCCGAACCTCGCGACGCTGGGCGAGGCCCGCCCGGCCGCACGCGTCGTCGTCGGCACCTACGAGGCGGTGGCGCGCCTTTCGGCGGCAGACCTGCGCGACGGCTACGGCATGGTCCTCTTCGACGCGCTCGACGTGGTGGACCCCGTCGTGCTGATGCGCGTGGTCCGTGCGGTCGGCGCGCGGTACCTGCTCGGCCTGGCCGGCTCGTCCACCCGTGCCGATGGCCTCCACGACTCGCTCTACCTGAGCCTCGGCGGCGTCATCCATCAGATCCACGTCAGCACGGCCGGGCGCTCGGTCCCCTTCAACACGCGCTTCCAGGCGACGAGCTTCGCCTTCCCCTACGAGGGGAGAGAGCACTACCAGGCGCTGCTCGCGGCGCTGGCTCAGGACGAAGAGCGCAACCGCCAGATCTCCGAGGACATCGCCCGCGAGACGGGCGCCGGGCATCCTTGCCTCGTCCTGTCCGAGCGACGCGATCACCTGGAGCAGCTCGCGAATCGCGTTCCGCCGGGCGTGCGCGTCGAGCTCCTGACCAGCGCGATGCGGCCCGCCGACCGGCAGCGCACCATCGAGCGCTTCCGCCGCGGCGAGGTTCAGGTGCTGATGGCCACCGGCCAGATCGCCGCCGAGTCGGTCCGCGCGCCGGAGGCCCGCCGCCTCTTTCTGACCTTCCCGTTCTCGTACATGCGCAAGCTCGAGCAGGTGCTCCGCTGCCTGCTTCAGCCCTCGCCGAACAAGCTGGACGCGGTGCTCTACGACTACGACGACGAGCGCATCGCACCGCTCCACCGCGGGTTCGAAAAGCGCGCCCAGGTGGTGGCCCAGCTCCGCCGCGCCGACGACCAGGCGCAGACCAAGGCCGCGCAGCTCGAACTCGGGCTCGAGGCGGACAAGGGCAAGACGAAGTAAAGAGCCCTGACGCGGTCAGTGCACCGGGAAGGTCACCGCCAGCAGGCGCGCGCCCTTCTTCCCGACGACGATGGCGTCGCGACAGGCGTGCGGCACCAGCGCCACCTGCCCGAGGACGAGGCGGATCGGCTCGGCGCCTCCCCACCGCGCCTCGGCCTCTCCGTCGAGCCCCACGAGCACGAGAGGACCCTGGCCTGGCAAGCGCAGCTGCTCGCCGCCCACGAGGGCGTGGATCGTGGCGAAGAAGTGCCCGGCATCCAGCCGTTCGCCCGCGTTCGGCAGGCGAACGCGCGCCGGGTTTCCCCAGCCGATGCACGTCAGGGCCTGGTCCACGTGCAGCGGGCGCGGCTTCCCGTCGAGGCCCACGCGCCCCCAGTCGTACACGCGGTAGGTCGTGTCCGAGGGCTGCTGCACCTCCGCGAGCAAGATCCCCGCGCCGATCGCGTGAACGGTGCCCGGGCTCACGTGCACCATCTGCCCCGCCGCCGCGGGGATCTCCTGCAGCAGTCCCTCGACGCTCCCCTCGGCCAGCGCGCGCTCGAAGGTCTCGCGGGTCGTCCCCGGCCGCAGTCCGAGATAGAGGCGCGCCCCCGGCTCGGCGTGGAGCACGTACCAGACCTCGTTCTTCGGCCGCCCGCCGAGCGCCGTCGCGGCGGTCTCGTCCGGATGGACCTGCACCGACAGGGTCTGCGCCGCATCGATGTACTTCACGAGCAGCGGGAATCGCCCCCCATCGAGTCCCACGGGCCCGAGCACGGAGACCGCGTCGTGCGCGAGAAGTTCGTGCAGGCTCGTGCCCGCGCGCAGACCGGAGGCCACCACACTCTGGTCGCTCGGCAGGTCGACGAGCTCCCACGACTCGCCGATCGGGCGGCTCGTCGGAGCGCCCTTGCCGAGGAGGCGGCCCAGCTTGTCCCCGCCCCACACGAGCTCCTTGAGGAGCGGGGCGAAGGTCATCGGATAGATGGTGCTGTTCGACATGTCCCGACGCGAAGGTGCCCGCAAGGGTACTCCCAGCCGTATTGACATGGCAACCATCTCGGCCGAGGCTGGGACGCAACCAGATCGCCAAGGAGACGAGATGCCCCGCAGAATCCGACGCGCAGCCGTCCTGGGGTCGGGCGTGATGGGAAGCGGGATCGCCGCACACCTCGCCGGGATGGGCGTGGAGACCCTGCTCCTCGACATTCTCCCCCCGGAGCCGACACCCGAGGAGCTCGCGCGCGGCATCGGCCGCGCAGACCCGCGCCATCGCAACCGCTTCGCCATCGCGAACCTCCAGCGGACCCTCCACGCGAGGCCACCGCTCTTCTTCGACCCCGACGACGCCGCGCTCGTCACCCCCGGGAACTTCGAGGATCACCTTCATTCCCTCGCCCGCTGCGACTGGGTCGTGGAGGCCGTCACCGAGAACCTGGAGATCAAGCGCAAGCTCTTCGCACGGGTGGACGCGGTGCGGGGCGAACGCACCATCGTCACGTCGAACACCTCGGGGCTCAAGATCGCCGAGATGGTCGCCGGGCGCTCCGAGAGTTTCGTGCGCCACTTCTTCGTGACGCACTTCTTCAACCCGGTGCGCTACATGCGCCTGCTCGAGCTCGTGGCCGGCGAAGGGACCGACCGGCCCGTCTTCGACGCGTTCGCCCGCTTCGGCAGCGACGTGCTGGGCAAGGGGATCGTCTACGGCAAGGACACCCCCAACTTCGTGGCGAACCGCATCGGGACCTACGGCATGCTCTACACGCTGCACGCCATGGTCCGCGAGGGTTTCTCCGTCGAGGAGATCGACGCCCTCTTCGGCCCCGTCAGCGGTCGCCCGAAGAGCGCGATCTTCCGCACCGCGGACCTAGTGGGGCTCGACACGCTGGTCCACGTGGCCAACAACTGCTACGAGAACCTCCCCGGGGACGAGGAGCGCGAGGTATTCCGGCTCCCCGACTTCCTGCGCGAGATGGTCCAGCGGGGATGGCTCGGGCAGAAGACCAAGGGCGGCTTCTACAAGAAGGAGGGGGACCAGATCCTGGCCCTCGACCTGCGGACCATGGAGTACCGGCCCCAGCAGAAGGTCCGCGCGGATTCGATCGGCGCGGCCCGCGGAATCGAGCAGCCGGGGCCCCGGATCCGCGCCCTCGTCCACGGTCAGGACCGCCTGGCCCGGCTGGCCTGGGAGGTCACCGCTCGCGTCGCCGCGTACTCGGCGCGCCGCCTCGGCGAGATCGCCGACGACGTGGTGAACATCGACAACGCCATGCGCTGGGGCTTCGCGTGGGAACTCGGCCCCTTCGAGACCTGGGACGCGATCGGCGTCCAGGAGAGCCTCTCGCGCATGTCCGACGAGGGGATCGCGGTGCCCGACGTCGTGCCGCGCATGCTGGAGCGGGGGGCGACCGGCTTCTACGGGGGGACGGCCGGGCGACCGACCTTCTTCGATCTATCCCGCGAGAGCTATCGCGACGTGCCGGAGGACCCGCGCGCCGTGCGCCTCCCGGCGCTGGCCGACGCGCAGCAGGTCGTGAAGCAGAACGCCGGATCCACGCTCTACGACCTCGGGGACGGCGTGCTGCTCCTCGCCTTCCACACCAAGATGAACGCCGTGGACAGCGACGTGATCGCGATGCTGGATCAGTCCGTGGCGCTGGCCGAGGAGGAGGGCTGGACCGGCCTGGTCCTCGGCAACGACCACAAGGAGGCCTTCTCCGCGGGCGCCAACCTGTTCGCCGTCCTGATGGCCATCCAGCAAGGGGCCTGGGGCGAGCTGGAAAAGATGATCTCCTCCTTCCAGCACGCGACGCTGCGGCTGCGCTACTCGGACGTCCCGGTGGTGGCCGCTCCGGCCGGCCTGGCCCTGGGCGGCGGCGCGGAGATGGTGATGGGCGCCGACGCGGTGCGCGCTCACGCCGAGCTCTACATGGGACTCGTCGAGTTCGGCGTGGGGCTCATCCCCGGCGGCGGCGGCACGCTCGCCATGCTCGAACGGTGCCTCGCGAACGTGCCCGACGACCCGGGGTTCGACGTCATGCCCTTCGTGCGGCGCGCCTTCGAGGTGATCGGCATGGCCAAGGTCTCCGTCGGCGCCGAGGAGGCGCGGCGCCTCGGCCTGCTGCGTCCGACGGACGGCGTGACGCTGAACCGGGACCTCCTCCTCCACGACGCGAAGCAGACCGTGCTCGGGCTGGCGCGCGCCGGCTACAGGCGGCCGCGCCCGCTAAAGCTCAGGCTCCCCGGCCCGAGCGGCGCGGCGACCATTCGCTGGTTCGCTGACAACATGCGCCAAGGCAAGCAGATCACCGACCACGAATACCTCATGGCCTCCAAGCTGGGCTGGGTCCTTTGCGGCGGGGAGACGAGCCCGCGCGTGAAGGTCTCGCAGCAGCAGATCCTGGACCTCGAGCGCGAGGCCTTCCTCTCCCTCTGCGGCGAGAAGAAGAGCCAGGAGCGCATGCAGCACATGCTGCAGCACGGCAAGCCCCTCCGGAACTGACGGGGCGCGGCAGAGGAGACGAGCATGCGCGAGATCGCGATCGTATCGATAACGCGGGCACCCATCGGGCGCGCCCACCGCGGCAACCTGAGGGACACCCGGCCGGACTCCCTCGCGGGGGTGGTCATCAAGGAGGCGCTCCGGAGGGCCGAGGGGCTGGACCCGGCCGAGGTCGGAGACGTGGTCCTCGGGTGCGCCTTCCCCGAGGGCGAGCAAGGGATGAACGTCGCGCGCATCGCGTCGTTCGTGGCGGGCCTCCCCCACGAGGTCCCGGCGCTGACGGTCAATCGCTTCTGCTCCTCGGGGCTACAGGCGCTGGCGGTGGCCGGGGGGCGCATCGCCCTCGGAGGGACCGACGTGGCGGTGGCCGGCGGGGTGGAGTCCATGAGCCTCATCGGCATGGCCGGGCAGAAGCCCACGGCCAACCCTGAGCTCTTCGACCGCTACCCCGAGGCCTTCGTCAGCATGGGGAACACGGCCGAGAACGTGGCCTCGCGCTACGGCGTGACCCGACAGGCGCAGGACGAGTTCGCCCTCGCGAGCCACCAGCGCGCCGTAGCCGCCCAGCGGGCGGGGAGGTTCACGGACGAGATCGTCGAGGTCCAGACGCGGGTCTACGAGGAGGGCGGCACCCGGGAGGTCCGCGTGACCGAGGACGAGGGGCCGCGCCCCGACACGACCCTCGAGGGCCTCGCGAAGCTCAAGCCGGCCTTCCACGCCACCGGGGGGACCGTCACCGCCGGCAGTAGCTCGCAGCTCAGCGACGGCGCCGCAGCCGCCGTGCTGATGACGCGGGCCCGCGCGGAGGAGCTCGGCCTGGCTCCGCTCGGCATCTTTCGCCACTTCGTCGTGGTCGGAGTGCCCCCCGAGGTGATGGGGATCGGCCCCGTCCCCGCGATCCGCAAGCTGTGCCAGGTCTCGGGGGTCTCGCTCGACGAGATCGACTGCTTCGAACTCAACGAGGCCTTCGCCGCGCAAGCCATCTACTGCGTGCGCGAGCTCGGGCTCGACCCGGCCAAGGTGAATCCGAACGGCGGCGCCATCGCGCTCGGCCACCCGCTCGGCGCCACGGGCGCGATCCTCACCGCGAAGCTGCTCTACGAGCTCGCGCGCACCAAGGGGCGGTACGGCGTGGTCAGCATGTGCATCGGGGGTGGGATGGGGGCGGCGGGGCTCTTCGAGCGCGCGTAGAACTCGCGATCAGTGCTGCGCGTCGAAGAACGCGGGCCCGCCGTCCCACCTGACGGTGAACCCGGGAGGCGTGCAGTCGCTGCAGAAGGAATAGCACTTCCCCGTGGTCGGATTGCAGGCGTACCACACCATTCCATGGATAGCGCCAGGGCAGCACGGGTAGGGTTGCTTGTCCGACCAGCAGCACCAGGAGCGCTTATCCTCGCTCCCCTTGCATCCCATGGTCTCGAAGGTGCAGACGAGCGCGTCGCCCGTGCCCCTGTCTTTGCCGCGCGCGTCGGCGCTGCCTCGGTCCCTGGCGAGCGTGTCGGCGCTGTCTCGATCCTTGGCGGGCGCATCCGCGACACCTCGGTCCCTGGCGGAGGCGTCGGCGCTACGCCCGTCGCTTAGCGGCGTCGTGCGTGACGACGACCCGCAGCCGCTGGCCGCGAGCGCGCCGCATACCGTGACCAGGACCATCCGCCTAGCGCACGTCATAGGCAAAGCCCAGGTAAGTGGTGTCGACGGGAAGCGCACCGCAGGCGTTCCAGCCGAAGCGCTGAAGCACCAGGTCGTAGTGGTCCGCTGTAGGAGCCACGAACTCGGTGATCTCGTAGCTTCCATCATACGAGGCAGCGTCGCGGATCACCTCTCCGGTGCCAACTCGCCTGATCCGCAGGTCAAGGTCGGCGTGGGTGCCGTTGGCTGCGGGGTCCACGACGGTGGCATCCGGGCACGCGTCCCAGGAGATCACGCTCCGGAGCCGCTGGCCGGCCGTGAGGTACACCCGCATGAGGAGCATCTCGCCGTTGCCGTCGAAGCTCGTCGTCTTGTTTATGGTGTGAGTCCTGACGCGGAGGTTGTTCATCATGCTTTCGACGCGGATCGCGTTCGGCACGCCGGCGCCGTCCCGTTCGTCGGGCCACAGATAGTCCGAGTAGGTCTTGCCAGGCATCTCAGGCACGGGGAGGACGTCGATCGTCGCGGACGCCATCAGCGTAGCCCGCACCGCCTCTGGCCAGCTCAGGAACGGCGTTGGCCACCGCTGCTGCAACAGAGCCACGAGGCCGGCCGCGGCGGGGGTTGCCAAGCTCGTCCCGGAGCCGGTGACAAGTCCGTCGGCATCGGCAGGATCCCAATGGGTCGTCGTAGCGTTTGCGCCGTGAAGCGTCAGGTGCGGTTCCTCGCGATCACACCCGAAGGTCCATTTCGTACAGATCGCGCGATTCTTCGTGTTCGTGGTGTCCCAGAAGCTCGTCGTCGTCGTGTAGGCGCCGATGCAGAGAGTGTTGGCGGAGTGACAGCCTGCCATGACGTCTTCGCCCCGATAGCCGTCCGCGGCGTTGCCGGCCAACTCGACGGTCGTTAGGCCCAAGATGCTGTAGTAATCCTGCGCGTAGATGTTGACCGGACCGCCCCAGCTCTTGCTGGTCACGCGAACTCCGTGGCTGAATAACCAGGCCAACGCGTCCTGATGTGGCGTGACCGTGAAGGGCTCGTTAACGTTGAAGACCTGGACCGCAGGGGCTTGTCGAGGCGAGATCACGTTGTAGGTGTGCCCGATCATCCCCGCGATGGCCGTGGCATGGAAGATGGTACAGTGGCCCCCGGCGCAGCTTCCCGGGTTGCCAAACGACGCGCAGACCGTCGCGCAATCCGCGCTGGTAGTGCACGTGTTCGGCGTCACCTTGTGGTGCTCACCGGAAAAGACGAGCCAGGGGTTGCCGAAGTAGATGCCGCAACGGGCGCTTGGTTGGGAGTCCGAACCGGACTCGCCCGTAATTCCGACCATGACCCCTGTGCCGTAGTAGTTGTTGTAGTGGAACGCTGGGCGGAGGTTCAGGTCGACCGTCGAGATCTCGGCCCCGCGCACAACGGGATCGCCCTTCACGGAGCGCACGATAGCTTCGATGAGTGGGTGCGTCTTGTACTTGCCGAGAAGAAGGGCTGGCGGTAGCTCGGCCTCGATGATCGGGGCGTACCGGTTGCGAGAGATCACGCGGCCTCCGTCGGCGATGATCTCCTCTGCAAGTGTTGACGCGTTCGGGCCTATGAACGCATTGAGGGCCGCTTCATGCGCTGCTTCGCTCAGGAGAGCGCCCGAGGCGGGTCGAAGGGGCGGATGCCCGGTCGGCCGGTACCGTATCTCAACGGCCTCCCTCGTAGCGGTCGACCTGAGCAGCCGAGCCTGCAGGGCCTCGTCGAGGACACCGTAGCGCGCGCGATAGGTCGCCTGCTCCTGCTTCACCAGCGACTCGAAGTCGACGATAGCCCCGGCAGCGTCCACGGCGAATTTCCGGGTGGCCTGCGTTACCTCATCGAAGGCCACGAGCCGGTACACGGTCTGGCCCCGTAGCGGAAACGCCTTGGTCACGGAGTGTATCAAGCGTTCCGTGCGAGCGAGCAGCGGTCGAGCGAGGGCTTGAATTTCGGCCGGCACGATTGACGCCGCCTCGGCGACCCAGGCGAACTGAGGCCTCACCTGCGACGCGACGTCGCTCGATCGACAACCGGAGGCCGCACCGAGACTGGCCCCCAGCATCACGAGGGCAAGACGAAATGCAGGCGCAGCACCCTTAGAGTTCTGGAGTTCTGGAGTTCTGGAGTTGATCATGGCGACCCCCTTGCTAGCTTGAGGCATCCCGCAACGACCCCCATGGCACGTAGCGGCGGAGAACTGACTACCCCTTATCATTCTCCATCATGGCCGTCAACTCAAACCATGAGGCCTCAACCCATGCGGGTTCTAGAAATCGCGAGACGCAGCCTTTCTGAGTTCCACCTTCCATCTCTCAACCGCTTTGCGCCGCCCGCGTCTTCTGATCCCGCCGCTCAGAAACTGATCCAAACGCCGCTCGGAAACTGATCCACCCCAGGCACCCAAGTAGCGGAAGTTGCTCGGTCGGACGGACCGGCACCCCGCTGGAGGATGCTGAGGATGGATCAGGTACACGTCGTCAGACACAAGGTGCTCGTCGAGGGCGTCAGCGTGCGACGGGTCGCGCGGGAGATGCGGATCTCGCGCAATACGGTGAAGCGCTACCTCGGGCTGCTCTCCGAGCCGGTGCGCGTCGAGGAGGGGCCGCGGGCCAAGCCGGTGGCGGAGCGGGTCGCTCCACGGATCGAAGAGATCCTCACCGAGTCGCCGCGGTGGACGGGCGGGAAGCAGCGACTGACCGCGACCCGACTTCACCAGATGCTGCGCGCCGAGGGCCACGAGGTGGGGGTGACGCTGGTCAAGGAGGTCGTCAGCGAATGGAAGCGACGTCGGCGCGAGGTGTTAGTGCCGCTGATCTACCATCCGGGAGAGCTCGGCGAGGTGGACTTCTTCGAGGTGCTCGCTGACATCGGTGGCACGCGTCAGAAGGCCTGGATGTTTGTCATACGGCTGATGCACTCGGGCCGCGACTTCGCTCGGCTCTACGCGAGACAGGACCAGGTGTGCTTCCTCGACGCCCACGTGCGGGCCTTCGAGCACTTCGGCGTGGTGCCGCATCGACTCGCCTACGACAATCTGAAGCCGGCCGTGCGCAAGATTCTCGTCGGTGCGGAGCGACAGCTGACCGCGCGCTTCGAGGCGCTCGTCTCGCACTATCTCTTCGAGCCCTGCTTCTGCCGCCCAGCCACAGGTCACGACAAGGGCGGGGTCGAAGGGCGCGGCAAGGGCATTCGGTGGCAGCACCTGGTGCCGATCCCTGCGGGGCCTGACCTCGCCGCTGTCAGCGGCGAGCTGCTGGCGCGCCTCGACGCGCGACAGGCAGAAGGGCGCGATGCAAACGGACACACGATCGGCGACCGCTTCGGCCTGGAGCGTGGGCACATGCTGCCGCTGCCGGCTCGTCGGTTTCGAGCGCAGGCGCTTCGCCTGGTCGGGGTCTCGCGCCGGTCGCTGATCACCGTCGAGGGCGCCGTCTACTCCGTGCCCTGCCAGTGGGCCGGACTGGAGGTGACGGCCCACGTCGGTCCAGACGCCCTCGAGATCGTCGGGCCAGCCGGCGTCGAGCCGACGGTGATGGCCACGCATCCTCGCAAGCGCTTTGGCGAGCGATCCATCGACTACCGGCACTATCTGCGCGAGCTGGCTCGAAAGCCTCAGGCGGTGCGTCAGGTCGCTTCGGAGCTGATCCGCGATCTGGGACCACCCTTCGATCGCGCCTGGAGGTCTCTGGTCGACGCACACGGCCCGCGACAAGCGGCCCGCATCCTCGCCAAGGTGCTCGGGCACGTCGAGACCCGTGGGCTCGGAGCGGTCGCGCAGCGGCTGGCCGAGGCGCTCGCCCAAGACGAGCCCCTGCTCTTGGCGCTGGCGCCTCCCGCGCCTCCGGAAGCGGCGATCGCACCGGAGGCGCTGCCTCACCGTCTGCGGTCGCTCGAGGTCGCGTCGGGCTGCGCCGCCGACTACGACGGCTGGCTGCGCGGAGGTGCGGTATGAGCCGGGCTGCGATCTCCAAGGACCTCGTCACCGCCGTCGCCAGAGGGCTCAAGATGCCGGGGCTCGTCCGCGTCTTCGAGGCCCTGGCTCGCCAGGCTCGCGAGGAGCACTGGAACTTCGAGGAGTACCTGCACGAGGTGCTCGTCGCCGAGCAAGTCTCGCGCCGCGAATCCGCCGTACGCCATCGGCTACGCGAAGCCCGCTTCCCCGAAACCAAGACGCTCGACACCTTCGACTTCGCGAGCAGCGAGTGCGTGAGCGCCGCGCAGATCGCCGAGCTTGCCCGAGGCGACTGGATCGGGCGCGCCGAGAACGTCATCTTCGTGGGCCCCATCGGTACCGGCAAAACGCACTTGGCCATCGCGCTGGGCGTCGAGGCCGCTCGGCAACGCCGCCGGGTGCTCTTCCAGAGGGCTGCCGACCTCGTGCGCGCTCGGCTCGAGGCGCGCGACGCACGAGAGCTGGGTCGCTTCCAGCGTCGCCTTCAGCGCGTCGAGCTGCTCATCGTCGACGAGCTGGGCTTCGTTCCCTTTGACCGCGCTGGCGGCGAACTGCTCTTCAATCTGCTGACCGAACGTTACGAGCGCCATAGCGTGATCGTGACCACCAACCTGCCCTTCGCCGACTGGGTGAAGGTCTTCGCGGGCGACGAGAAGCTAACCACCGCGCTCCTCGACCGCCTCGCCCACCATGCCACCGTCATCACCACCAAGGGTAAGAGCTACAGGATGCGAAAGAGGTCCGGAGAGGAGAAGGCCCCAGAGAAAACCCCCGTCATCACCCCGTCGACCTTGCCCAGGACGAGCCGCCGGGCGTAGGGTCGATCCGCTTGGGGTGGATCAGTTTCCGGCCGGCCAAGTGGATCAGTTTCCGAGCGGCGCTATCGACCCCTTGCAAGCTGGATGCTGATCAACCGAGCAGCGCCTGCGGCGTCCACGGAACCCCCGCCTCGCGCGGCCGGACGAGCCGCCACGAGAAGTCCACGCTCGGCCACTGCTCCACCTCGAGTCGCGTCCCCTCTCGCGCCAGCTCCTCGAGCAGGCTCTCGGCCCTCTCGCGCGACGTGAGCGCGCGTCGCACCGCATCGCCGAGCTCCTCACCGAGCTGTCGCGCGCTTCGGCCGCGGTCCAGGAGCTCCTGCGCCACCCGGGCCAGGCCGCGCATCCCGATGCTCCCGGCGTCGAGGAGCACCATGGCCATCTGCAGCGGGCTGCGGCAGGCCACCACGTGCGGCGCGAAGTCGAGGAAGTCCTCGGCGTGCTCGTGCCGCTCGAGCCGGATGAGGACCCGGCTCACCCCCTCCACGGGCTCCACGCGCTGCCGCAGCGCCACGATCGCTTTCGCGTCGTCGCCGCCGACGCCCAGCCGCGCGAGAACCGCCAGTGCCTCCTCGGCCTGAAGACGACCGGCCACGAGGTCGGCGTAGACGCAGAACGCCTCGGCGTCCGACTCGAGGTCGTCGCCGATCAGCACCTCGTGGGCCCGCCGCGGCAGCTCCACGCGCCCCTTGAGGAGCGCCGTGAGCTTGAAGCCCACCTGCTCGCGGAAGCGGCGCACGCGCCCGGAGCGCATGACCCCGAGCCAGTCCTTGAAGGTAGTCCCGTCGTATTCGAGCCCATCCATCGTGAGCTTGCGCTCGATCACCGACCGGAGCTGCGCCGGGCTGGCCGAGACGAAGTAGAGCGGCGTCTGGCGGCTCCCGGGTCCGGGGCCGCGACGGACCTCCTTGAGCAGCGCCGTCATGCCGGCGATCGACTGCTTGTCGACGGCAAACTCGAAGGGGATGCGGGCCAGTCCCTTGAGCGACGAGAAACGCGTCATCAGATAGGTGCGGTCGATGTCGCAGACGAAGACCTCGCCGTCGTAGTCCTCGGGGAGAGCGCGCTGATTCGAACGATCGATGGGAAAGGTCACGCCGCCCAATCGCCGAACTCGGCGCCTCCCGGGATCGACATCAGCTCCTCGATCACCTGCGGAAGCGTCGCGCCCTCGTAGAGCATGCGGTGGACGGCGCGCACGATGGGCAGGTCCAGCCGCCGCTCCTGCGCGAAGGCGTATACGGCCCGGGTCGTGCGCACCCCCTCGGCGACCATCACCATCTCGGCCTGGATCTGCTCCAGGCTCTGCCCCTGCGCCAGGCGCGCGCCGACCTGGTGGTTCCGCGAGCGGTTCGAGCTGCAGGTGGCCATGAGGTCGCCAACCCCCGCCATCCCCGCGAAGGTCAGGGGCTTGGCCCCCATCGCCACTCCGAGCCGCGCCATCTCGTTGAGCCCCCGCGTGAGCAGCAGCGCCTTGGTGTTGTCACCGAGCTTGAGCCCGTCAACCACGCCCGCGGCCAGCGCCACGATGTTCTTGAAGGCGCCGCCCACCTCCGCACCGACGACGTCGTGCCCGTGGTAGACGCGGAAGTAGTTGTTGTGGAGCACCCCGTAGGCGCGCGTGAAGACCTCCTCGTAGCGCGACGCCACCAGGGTCCCGGCGGGCTGACGCTCCGCGAGCTCGTGCGCGAGGTTCGGACCGGTGAGGACCCCGATCTTGCGCACGCAGGTCTCCTCCCGCAGCACCTCGCTCATCCGCTTGAAGGTCTCCTGCTCGATCCCCTTCGTGGCGTGGACCACGAGCTGGTCCCCCGTGAGGAACTGCCCCAGCTCGTAGGCCACCTTCCGGAGGCCGTGCGAGGGCACCACGAGCAGGATCACCTGCGCCTGACGACAGACCGGCTCCAGCTCCGTCGTGGCCTCGACCCCCGCCGGCAGCCAGACGTTCGGCAGGTAGCGGCTGTTCTGCCGCGTCTCGTTGATCTCCCGCACCGTCGGCTCCGACCGGGCCCAGAGCAGGACGCGGCGACCGTTCTCGGCGAGCACCTTCGCCAGGGTCGTCCCCCAGTTGCCCGCCCCCACGACTGCGACCGTATCGTCCATGGTTCCCTCGACGAGGTGAAGCGACCACGCGCTAGGCGGAACGCCGTCGCCCGAGATCGTAGCCGTTCAGTCGATTGCCGTAGTAGAGGAGCAGATTCCGGTCCTCGGGGAAGACGCGGTCCCCGCGTCGGACCGCCGCGGCGTGCGTGTGGTAGATGGCGAAGTGCTTCAGCGCGTCCCCGACCACGTCCTGCGCGTCCCCGGTCAGGAGCTCCTCCGCGAGGCGCGGCCCCCCCGGCAGCGTCTTGAGGGTCGCGATCAGCCGGTCCGTCTCGAGGTAGAGCTCGTGCATCGAGAACGACGGCGTCTGGCCTCCCGTGGCCAGGATGCGATAGAGGTCCAGCTCGGGGTTTCCCCGCCGGAGCATGCCGAAGAGCGCCTGGGCCACGAGGTGCGTGGACATCACCACGTTGTCGCGCAGGAAGGCGCGCACCACCTCGTCGGCCACCTCGTTCGTGTACTCCGCGTCGCGCTTCTCGTCGTGGATCGGCTCGCCGCCCGAGAGGACGTAGCTCGTCGGATCTACCGGACGGCCGTGGGGGTCGAGGCTCCGCCCCTCGCGGTCGACGCGGTTGCCGAAGATGTCGAGCGGCTCGGAGAACCGCACCACGATCTTGGCGTCGAGGGACACCACGTTGGAGAGGAAGTTCAGGATGCGGCGCGGCTTCGAAAACTCGTCGTCCTCGATGATGTAGCGCGACTTGCCCACCTCCGTCAGGTAGTCACCGATGAGCGTCTCGGCCTCGAGGACCAGCTTGTACGAGAGCGTGCACGGGACCACGTAGAGGTTGGGCTTCGGACGACCCGCCCGCAGGTTGTTGACGAAGGCGGCCGCGGAGGTGCCGAGGAGCCCCTTCTTCAGCTTCAGCTCCACTCCACCGCTCCGGCTGCGCGTCCCTCCGGGGAAGAAGAGGTTGTGGTAGCCCATCTCGAGCGAGCAGGTGGCGTACTCCTTCAGCACGTCCTTGTAGAGCGTCGCGCTCTTCTTGCGGTCCACGCGATACGCGCCGAGGTTCCGCATGAAGTACGAGATGACGGGGTTGGTGAAGAGGTTCAGCCCGGCTCCGTAGAGCAGCGGCGGGAGGCCCACCAGGTAGGCCGCGTACCCCATAATCACGCTGTCCAGGTTCGACAGGTGGGTGGGAACGACGATCAGGGTGCCGCGATCGAGCAGCCCCCGCGCGTGCTCCACCTCGCCCTGGAGCTGGACGTGGTCGGAGACGTCGCCCCGGTAGGTCTCTGGGTCGAGCAGCCGCCCCGGAGAGGCCGCCGTGAGGAGCACCGAGAGGCCCGACGGGATGAGCCGCGTCGAGAGCTGGTAGACCCGCTCGTTGAAGTTCCCCACCACCTCGGCCACGAACGCCGTGGCGAGCTCGTCGAGCAGCGCGCGCAGGTCGCGCGGCGAGGCGTGCCGGAGTCGTCGCTGGATCCCCTGGTAGAAAGCGAGCTGCGCCTGCGTGCTCTTCTTCTTGCGGTTCTCGCGCTCGAGTCGACGCCGCTCGTGGTACAGGGTGTCGTTGATCAGCGTCTCGAGGTGCCCGTCGGGCGCGCGCCGCGCCTCGGCCACGTAGCGGTCCACGACCCGGGTCACCACCTCGACCTGGATGCGCTCACGATCCTGGGGCCTCATGACCGCCTCCTCTTGCCACGCACACCGGAAAACCCGCGCCCGTCACCGCCCGAGCAGCGAGGATACTAGCTCGCGCCACGTCGCTCTCGCAACGGCGCCGGCCGCCCATTCCTCACGCGCGAAAGGACTTGAGCGCCGCGAGAGCTTCGCGCCCCGTCGAGAGCAGCTCGGTGCTCCCGCTCCGCAGCAGCGTCATACCGAGGCCGGCCACCGCGTACCCGAGCCGGCGCGCAGCCGCCGTCCGATGCTCGCCGTGGGCTCCCTCGTAGGCCAGCTTGTGCAGGATGAGGAGCACCCGCCGGCGCGCGGCGACGGCGTGCCGGGCCGCGTGCTCGAGCTTCGCGCGATGGAGCTCCACCAGCGCCGCATCCGGCTGCTCGACCGCGCCGAGGTCCCGGTAGAGCGGGACGCGCAGGGCGCCCTTGCCGAGAGAGCGCGCCGCGGTCGCCCACCCCCGCAGCTCCGCCGCGAGCAACGGCTCGCCGACCAGCTGCGAGAGCCCCTCGGCGAGCGCGGGCCCGTCTCCTTGGCCCGGGTGAGCGAGCGCCCGGGCCGCCCGCACGCCGAGCCGCTCGAGCGCCGCCGCGGCCTCTCCACTGACCTCGCCGGCCCGCTTGCTCAGCTTCAGCACCACCGTGGACGGACTGAAGGCCGCGCCGGCCATCGCCGCGAGCAGCGCTCCCATCCCCGGCAGCTCGACGCCGTCCATCTGCGAGAGCGCGAAGGTGGCGAGCCCCTCGGCCGGGACGGGGGTCTGTACCAGCTCGTGGTGCTCGTCGAGAGCGGCGCAAAGCTCCGTGCCGGCGCCGAGCCGCGAGAGCCCTCGACCTTCGGCGTGGCGCTGCGCGACGAGTCCGCCGAGAAGCAGGGCCAGCGGCAGCGGCGTCGCGCCGGGGCCTCGGTCCTCGCGCGCGGCCGGCAAGAGCGCGGCGAGGGCCAGCTCGCGAGCCACCGCCGCGAGCTGGTACGGATGATCGGGAGCGCGAAGGGTCAGCGCGAGCGCGTCGCGCGCCTGACCGAGGAGCGCCTCTTGCTCCTCGGTCAGCTCCACGCCGAGGCCATCGGCGCGGGTCAGCGTGAGCGTGCCGAGCTCGCCCCGCTCGAGCTGCCCCGGCACCTGCACCTGCAGGCCGGGTTTCTTGATCGTCGGTTGCGCCGCGAGCCAGCGCTCCACGCGACGAAGCGCCGTCGCACGCACCCAGGGCCCCCTGAGCGGAGAGAGCGTGTCGGCCCGACCGTCGCTCACGGCCGTGGACCAGGCGTCCCCCGCCAAGTGCGCCTCGACCACGCGGCGAAAGTCCTCGACCGCCTCGACCTCGGGGCCGAGCGCGAGACACACCTCGTAGAGCGAGAAGCCCTCGACCCCCGCCGCGCAGAGCAGCTCCTGGGCCGGGGTCAGGACCAGCGGCTCCGGCAGCGGCACCTTCTCGTCCTCCGAGGGCTGCGGCACCCCGAGCGGCTCCAGCACGGCAGCCGCCACCTGGGCTTTCGACGGCCCCGCCCCGGGCCGTCGCGTGCGCCTCCTCGACCGAAGAGCCCGCCGCACGATCGCGAGGAGCACGACCAGGACGAGGATCCCGCCGCCGATCCACTTGACCTCGTCGGTAACCTGCTCGACGAAGTAGGTCTTGAGCTCGAGGATCGTGTCCACCACGCGACGCGGGAGCGACCGGGACGGAGCTTCCTCCCGCGGAGCGGCCCCCTCCGCCAGCTCGGGGCTAGGGGGCGGCTCGCGGCGCTCCGGCAGCTCGGAGCGCACGGGGGCCTTCCCCTCCGCCGCGCGGTCTCCCCCCTTGGCCCACGGCCCCGACACGGGGGATGGCAGGCCCAGGCCGACGACGAGCGCCACCACGGCGCAGCTGACCCCGCGCCTCACGCGCGCTCCGCGAAGGTGCCCGCAACGGCGCGCGCAAGCTCCTCGAGCTCCGACTCCGCGACCGCGCGCAGGTCGAGGAGCAGCCGCTCCCCCTCGATCCGCGCCACGACGGGAGGCTCCCCCCGCTGCAGTGCGGCCTGGAGCGCATCCACGCTCCGCTCCGGGTGCGCGAGCCCCACCGCCACCGACGGCAGACTCGCCCCGGGCAGCGCACCGCCCCCGGTGGGCGCTGCCACGTGCAGCACCTCGACTCGCCACGCGGCGCCGAGCGCCTCGCGCAGTCGGCCGCTCACCGTCCGCGCGTACCTCTCCAGCTCCGCGAGAGAGGTAGACAGGCGTCCGAGCGCCGGCACGCGCTCCACGGCCGTGCCGTCGCGATAGAGCGCGAGCGTCGCCTCCAGCGCCGCCAGCGTGAGCTTCCCGGGGCGCACGGCCCGCATCAGCGGGTGACTCCGGATCCGCGCCAGGGGCTCGGCCCGACCGACGATGAGGCCCGCCTGCGGCCCCCCGAGCAGCTTGTCCCCGCTGAGGGTCACGACGTCGAAACCCGCCGCGACGACGCGATCCACGGTCGGCTCGCCCGGCAACCCGAGCGCACCGAGGTCGGTCAGGGTGCCGCTCCCCAGGTCGAACATCGTCGGCACGCCTCGAGCGCGCCCGAGGGCGACGAGCTCCTCCGAGGAGACCTCCGCCGTGAAGCCCGTCAGCGCGAAGTTGCTCCGGTGCACCTTCAGCAGGAGCCCCGTCTCCTCGCCGATCGCCCCCTCGTAGTCGGCCGGGTGCGTGCGATTGGTCGTCCCCACCTCGCGAAGCCGCGCCCCCGAGGCCGCCATGACCTCGGGCAGACGAAAAGACCCGCCGATCTCGATCAGCTCGCCGCGACTGACCACGACCTCGCGCCCCGCCGCGAGGCTGGCGAGACAGAGCACCACCGCCGCGGCGTTGTTGTTCACCACCAGCGCCTCCTCGGCGCCGCAGAGCTCGCGCAGAAGCTCCCGCGCGTGCGCGTGGCGGCTCCCACGCCGGCGCTCGCCCAGCACGTACTCCACGTTGCAGTAGCCCCGGGCCACCTCCGCGAGGCGGTCCAGCGCGGCCTCCGCGAGCGGCGCCCGCCCGAGGTTCGTATGCAGCACGACCCCCGTGGCGTTGATCACCCGCGCGAGCGACGGTCGAAGCAGCGACCTCGCGCGTCCCGCCACGACCCCGAGGTCTAGCTCCGCCGCAGAGGGCTCCCCCGCGAGTAGCGCCGCGCGCCGCTCCGCCAGCGCCTCGCGAACGGCGCGCAGCAGGGCCCACCGCGGCAGGTCCCGCCCCTCCCCGGCCGCGAGCTGCCGCAAGAGCAGGTCCACCGCCGGCAGCTGCCGGAGCTCGTCTTGGCGCGTCGAGTCCATCCCCCCTCATCTATATCACGCATGGCCTCCCGCTCGCGCCCAGGCCCCCGGCCCGCCGGACCGCCGCTCCGACCGCCGTGCTACCATGCCGGCGATGAACATTCAGAGCCTCAGCGCCCTGCTGGCGGCCATCCTGATCTTCGTCATCGGCTGGAGCGTCATCCTTCGAGATCGACGCCACCGCCAGTACGTGACCTTCACCATCCTCTGCTTCAACCTCTGCTTCTGGTACCTGTCCCGCTTCTTCGTCACGACCATCACGAGCGACGTGCTCGTCTGGGCCGGGCAGCTCTTCGCCGTGGCCATCCCGACCAGCGCCGAGCGCTTCTTTCGCGCCTTCCTCGCCGACGATCCGCGGCGCCCCCACCCCATGTCGCGCCCGGTGATCGTCAGCACGACCATCTTCTACCTCGTGCTCTTCGTGAGCCTCTTCTACCCGGTCTACCGCAGTCGCTTCTTCACCCTGCCCCTCCTCTTCTTCGTCTTCGGCTCGCTCTACCACTGCGTCTACCTCATCTATCAGCGGCAACGCTCCATCGCGTCCCGCCCCGAGGCGACGCGCCTGACCTACCTGCTCTACGGCGGGGCCACCACCATCTCGCTCGCCGCGCTCGACTTCGTCCCGCACGCGAGCCTGATCTTCCCCACCCTGGGCAACGTGCTCACGGTGGTCTTCATGTACTTCCTCTCGCAGACCCTCTTCCACTACCGGCTCCTCGACATCAAGGAGCTGCTGGGCAAGATGGTCACTCTCTCGACGCTGGTACTGATCCTGACCGTGATCTACGGCCTGCTCCTCGCGTGGGTGGGGCGCGACCAGCCCGGGGTCTTCTTCTTCAACACCGTCGTGGCCTCGTTCGTGATCCTGGTCCTCTTCGAGCAGCTCCGCACGCGCGTCGAGGATCGCGTCAACCGCTGGCTCTTCGCCGAGAAGTACGCCTTCTCGCGGCGGCTCCGCGTGCTGACGCAGGACCTGGCGAACATCATCGAGGCCCGTCTCGCGGCCGCGCGCATCCTGGCCGAGCTCGAACACTCCGGGCGCGTCACGCACGTATCGATCTACCTGGCGGACTCGGCGGGGGCGAGCTACCGCCTGGCGGGGCACGTGGGGCCCCAGCCGGTGGACGTGCTCGACGGCACGACGCGGCGGCTCTTCCTCGAACGCCTCCGACAGAGCGGCCTCGTCACCATCGAAGGGCTGGAGCGCGAGCTGGCCGTGCAGACCGCGGAGAACCAGGAGGACGCGGTGGTGGCCGTCCGCAACCTCCTGGCCACGATGGAGGACCTCTTCGCCGCCGTGTGCATCCCGCTCGTCTCGGACAAGCAGCTCCTCGGCATCCTCTGTCTGCGCGACGACCGGCTGCGCGAGGCCTACGGCACCGACGAGCTCGAGCTCCTTCGCTCCGTCGCGGCGCAGGCGGCCATCACGCTGCGCAACTCGCAGGTCTACGAGCAGATGAAGGAGCGGGACCGTCTCGCCGCGCTCGGCCAGATGGCTGCCGGTCTGGCCCACGAGATCCGAAATCCCCTCGGGGCGATCAAGGGCGCCGCGCAGCTCCTCAAGAGCGACGCGCCCCCCGACGGTCAGAGCGCCGAGAAGAGCGCCGAGCTCGGTGAGTACGTCGAGATCATCGTCGAGGAGGTGAACCGCCTCGACCGCGTGGTCTCGCAGTTCCTCGGCTACGCCCGTCCGGACCGCGGGGAGCGGCAGCCGCTGGCGATCAACGACGTGGTCTTCAAGACGGTCCAGCTGCTGCGCTCCCAGGCTGGCGAGGTCGAGCTGCAGACCGAGCTGGCCCCGGAGCTCCCCGAGGTGCGCGCCGACCCCGAACAGCTGCGCCAGGTCTTCCTCAACCTCGGCATCAACGGCATCCAGGCCATGGACGGAAAGGGGACGCTGCGGGTGGAGACGCGCCTCCGACGCGGCTTCAAGCGTGGGGCCGCCGCGCGCTTCGTCGAGGTGATCTTCAAGGACCAGGGCGTCGGCATCCCGCCGGAGACTCTCTCCGACATCTTCATCCCCTTCTACACGACGAAGGACGGGGGGACGGGGCTCGGCCTGCCGATCTGTCAGCGCATCGTCGAGAACCACAAGGGGACCATCGAGGTGCGGTCCGAACCGGGACGAGGTTCCTCCTTCACCGTGGTGCTGCCGGCCGCCGAGGAGCCGACCGGCAGCGTCGAGGTGGGGGAGCTGCGCCGCGAGCTGGACGTGGAACGAAAAGCGGCGCGAAATCCCTAGAACGCTCCCCGCATTCCACCTACCAGAGCGAAGGACGCCCGTGCTACCGTGAGCCCACCATGACCAATCGAGACTCCACGGATATTCGCCGGGAGCACCCTCGTCACGACGTAGATTGGCGGGTGATCCTACGCTGTCCCGACTGGCCCGCGGCGAAGAAGCTCGCGGCCTTCAACGCCAGCCGAGGCGGTATCTTCCTCCTCACCACCAAGCCCCCTCCCGTCGGGGCCAAGGTGGAGCTGAACATCGCCCTACCCGACGGAACGCAGGTCACCATTCGCGGCACCGTCCAGCACGGCGTCTCGCCGCAGCGGGCGGCCAGCGAAGGCCGCTCGCCCGGGGTAGGGGTGAAGTTCGACGAGGGCCAGGACGACGTGGTGGCGCTGCTCGAGCACCGCGCCACGGCCCCGCGTCCCCAGGAGTCGATCCCGATCTTTCTCGACGACGACCTCCCCGACGGCGCGCCCGAGGCCCCGCGCACACCGCGCACGACGGCGACCTCCTTCTCCAAGGTGAGCCGCGAGCCGCCGCAGACCGCACCGGCTGCCCCAGCGCCGGAGTTCTCCGCGCCATCGCGCTCCCCGGCCCCCGCCCCGGCTCCGGCTCCCGCCCCGGCCCCCGCCGCGGCACCTCCTCCGCAAGAGCTGGACGCGGAGAGCGAGGCCCCCGCCCCCTCGCCCGCGGCCTCCACCGGCTCGGGGACCCCGAACCGCCTCGTCGCGCCCTTCATGCGCCCCGCGCACCTCGACCCGTCGCCCTCGGTGGGGATCGACTTCGGCACGAGCTACAGCAGCATCTCCGTCTCGCTGGGCGGCCGCGTGGTGCTCATCCCCGACGCGGAGAACCGCACGGCGATCCCCTCCGTGGTCCACTTCCCCGACGAGGGGGACCCGATCGTCGGCTGGGACGCGCGCGCGCGCATGGCCGAGGCCCCGCATCGCACGGTGGCCTCCGCCAAGCGCCTCCTCGGGCGGCGCTACAGCGAGCCCTCCGTGCAGGGGATGCTCCAGAGCGCCGGTTTCCCCACCGCGTGCGGCCCGAACGACAGCGTCCTCGTGGCCATCGACGACCAGCGCTACGCCATCCCGCAGGTCTGCGCGATGGTCATCCGGGAGCTGAAACAACAGGCGGAGCTCTACCTCGGCTTCGAGGTGGAACAGGCGGTCTTCTCCGTGCCCGTGGCCTGGGCCGAGTCGCAGGTGCAGGCGCTGCGACGCGCCGCCCAGCTCGCGGGCCTCGAGGTCACCGGTCTCATCCAGGAACCGGTCGCCGCGGCCGTGGCCTACGGGCTCGGTCAGGGGCACAACGAGATCGTCGGGGTCTACGACTTCGGCGGCGGCACCTTCGACTTCAGCCTCCTGGATCTGAGCGGGGACCAGATCCGGCTCCTCGGCAGCGCGGGGGACCCGTGGCTCGGCGGAGACGATTTCGACCAGGCGCTCGCGCAGGACGCGGCCGACACCTTCTGGCGCAGCACGGGGACCGAGGTGCGGCAGCGGGTCGTGGAGTGGACGCGCCTGCTCCTCGCCGCGGAGGTCGCGAAGCGTCAGCTCTCCTCGAACGAGGAGGCGGACATCCTGGTGCCGCGGATCGTCGAGGCGCCGCGCCCGATGAACCTCTACCGCCGCGTGGACCGGCCGACCTTCGAGGCCCTCTGCACGGAGCTCTTCGATCGATCGCTCGAGGTGTGCCAGTCGGTGCTCGAGCGCGTCGGGCTCGACCCCTGGGACGTGACCCAGGTCGTCGTCACCGGCGGCATGTCGCAGGTGCCCTTCATCCGGCGCCGGCTCGGCGAGATCTTCGAGCGCGAGATCACCCCGCTCGTGGATCCCGACGTCGCGATCTGCTTGGGCGCGGGGCTGCAGGCCGCGAGCCTCTCCGGCCTGGAAGTCACGGGGTGCGGCCTCACGGAGTAGTGCCCGCGCGCCCCCTCCGGTCCCTCCCAGGACCGGGGCCGCCACCTTCCACTTCCGCCCCGCGTGCTCCTCGGGGCCAGGGCCGCTTGACAGCCTCTCGGCTTGGCCGCCATCATTCGCGTTCGATTCACATCTTAGGAATGAACCATGAGAGCTCGCACGCTGATCACTTCTGCGCTCCTTGGTCTGCTCGGGGGACGCGCGGCACTGGCCCAGGAGCCGCCCGCCGAGCCGCCGTCGGGTGACGCCTCCCCCTCGGGGCTCAGCCCGGCCCAGCAGGCCAAGCAGTACTTCGACGACGGTCAGAACCTCTACATCCAGGGCAAATTCACCGAGGCGGCCGAAAAGTTCCTCAAGGCCTACGAGGCGAAGTCCTACCCGGCGTTTCTCTTCAACGTCGCCGTCTGCTACGAGAAGAACCGGGACTTCGCGAAGGCCCTCAAGTACTACGAGGACTTCGTGAAGGCCGACCCGCACAGCACCGACCGGAAGCTGGTCATGGCCCGCATCCAGTCGATCCGCCAGCACCTGAACCCCGCCGACCCGAAGTCGCCGCCACCACCGCCCACCTTGCCGGCCATCGAGCCGAAGGGGCTCGTGGTGATCGAGTCGAACCCCGAGGGGGCCGCGATCTACCTGAGCGACAAGAAGAAGGGCATCTTCACCCGCACGCCCTACACCGGAAGCCTTCCCCCGGGGCAGCACACCATCATCCTCGAGCTGAAGGAGTTCCAGCCGGTGCGCAAGACCTTCGTGGCGCGCAACGACCGCATGACCTACCTCTTCTTCTCGCTCACCCGGCAGCAGAACCTCGGGTGGATCGAGATCAAGGCCAACATCCCCGGCGCGGACGTCTTCTTCGACGAGCGACGCGTGGGCGCCGTGGGCCGCACCCCGTACTCCGGCTACCTCCGTCCCGGCAAGCGCCGCCTGATCGTCGAGCGCCCGGGGTACGAGCCCTACGAGAAGGACGTCGAGATCGTGGCCGGGAAGACGCACCTCATGACGGTCGCCCTGGAGCGCGTCTCCTACGGCTGGCTGAAGATCAGCGGCCAGACGACGCGGGGCGCGACGCTGAAGGTGGACGGCAAACCCCTCACCTGCCCCGACTACCCGTGCCAGACCAAGATCTCCCAGGGGACCCACAAGGTGGAGCTCAGTCGCAAGGGCTTCAAGTCCTACGTCACCGACGTGAGCGTGCAGAACGCCGAGGAGGTGCAGCTCGCGGTACGGCTGAACCCCACTCCGTCGCGCATCAAGGCCTACGTCTCCTTCGGCGTCGCCGCCGCGCTGCTGGCGGGCGGGATCACCGCCGGCGTGCTGAGCAACAAGCGCGCGAGCTCTCTCGAGAGCGATCTGACCTCGGGTCGCATCTACGACACCGGCGACCCGCGCTTCACGGAGGGCAAGGTCACGGCCATCGTCGCGGACTCGCTTTTCGTGCTGAGCGCCGTGGTGGCCGGGCTCGCGACCTACTATCTCTTCCGCAACGAGGGGGCCGACTCCTACGGCGAGACCCGCACCAACAAGCTGGCCATCACCCCGACCCTCGGCCCAGGAGTGGCCGGGATCGGCGGGCAGGTGAGGTTCTGACCATGCGCACCCCCATCACGCTGAGCACCCTCGCCGCCCTCGCCCTCGGGGGCTGCACCTTCGGCAAGTTCGACGACTACGAGGCCAAGGCCCCGGCGGTCAAGATCTCCCAGGTCGGCAACATCAAGTCCAACACCTTCGGCGGCAACATGCTCGGCATCCCGAGCGCCGGCGGGTCGGAGGGCGGCATTCTGCTGGCCGCCGGAAGCGCGCCTGTGGCGCTGGACACGGTCGGCTTCAACCCGTCGGGGAAATACAACCAGTCCCAGACCGAGGCGAAAGACCTCAAGGAGGACCTCGGCGAGCCGGAGCGCTTCAACGGCATCGCAGCCGCCCCGTCGGACAAGGCCATCGGCGCCTTTCCGGGCCCCTTCGCCTACGTGGCCACCACGAGCGGCCTCGTAGGCAAGGTCTACCTCATCGACGTGAACCGCTACGCGGGGCCGAACGCCTACGGCACCCCGAGCAACGACCTGAAGAACTTCGGCGCCTCGGTGACGCCCGCGAACCTGGGCGGCTCCAGCGTACCGGACGACCTCGTCGTCGGGGCCCAGGGGAAGGTCGTGCTCTGGCGCGCCGACATCTGGCCGAACCTCGAGGCCGACGCGAAGGCCTTGGTCGTGGAGGGTAGCGGGCGCTGGCCCGCGAACGGCAACTTCGACCTCGTGGCCGCCGGCCAGTTCGACGCCGGCACCCCCGAGGACGAGGTCGTGGTGAGCGTCCCCGCGAACAACTACGTGGCGATCATCCACAAGGTGGCGGAGTGCCTGGCCGCCGTCCCGCAGCCGTGCAAGAGCATCCTGGAGCTCCCCATCCCCGACCGCGCCAACGGCTTCGGCAAGTCGCTCCTCGTCGGAGACGTGGACGCCGACGGCAAGCTCGACCTCGTCGTGGGGGCCCCCGAGACCGACGGTCGCGGCGCGATCTACGTCTACAAGCTGAACGGCGACCACTTCAAGGACGGCGCCACGCCTCCCGCTCCGCAGGTCATCGGCGCACCGCAGGGGGCCGTCGGCTTCGGCGGCGCGCTGGCCTTCGGCAAGTTCGAGGGAGGCGACCAGCGCGTCCTGGCGGTCAGCGCCCCGTCGAGCGACGTGGAGGGAACGCTCAAGGCGGGCCGCGTCTACCTCTATCGGCTCTACCAGGCCGGCAACGACAAGCCCGTCAGCGAGGCCGGCGTCACGCTCGTGCGGCCCCCGGAGCGCGGACTCCTCGGCCTCAGACTGGCGACCCTGCCCTTCCGCGTGGGGGCCGTCTCGCACGAGGTCCTCGTGGCCGCCTCCTCCGAGGCGATCTACGCCTTCTTCGCCAGCACCACGGACAAGCACAAGGACGTGCGCGCCCGCTAGGCGGTGGGGACCGCCCCCCGCCCGGAGCCCACACCTCGCATGGCCGACGGCAAAACGATTCTGGTCGCCGACGACGAGCTGAACCTTCGGCGCGTGCTCGGCGCGATGCTGAAGCGCGAAGGGCACCAGGTGCTCACCGCCGCCGACGGCCAGGAGGCGCTCGGCCTGCTCCAGAAGAACGAGGTCCACACGGTCGTCACCGACCTGCGGATGCCCAGGCTCGACGGCATGGAGCTCCTGCGGCGGACGGTGAACGAATACCCCGAGGTGCCGGTGATCATCCTGACGGCCCACGGGTCGGTGGACAACGCCGTGGCGGCCGTGAAGCTCGGAGCCTTCGATTACATCGAGAAGCCCTTCGAGCAGGATCAGATCCGACAGGTGGTGCAGAAGGCGCTCAAGACGAACGAGCTGCGGCGGTCGGACGTGCGGCTCGGAGAGGTGAGCAAGGGGAAGGGGCGCTACGGCCTGGTCGGCAACTCGGCGGCCATGCTCTCGGTCTACAACGTGGTGGAGAAGGTGGCCGACACCCCCTCCACGGTCCTCATCACCGGCGAATCGGGGACCGGCAAGGAGCTGATCGCGAAGGCGCTCCACGAGCACAGCTCGCGACGCACGGGGCCCCTCATCAAGGTCAACTGCGCGGCGATTCCGGACACGCTCATCGAGAGCGAGCTCTTCGGCTACGAGAAGGGGGCCTTCACCGGCGCGGTGAGCTCCAAGCCCGGTCGCTTCGAGCTGGCGGACAAGGGGACGCTCTTCCTCGACGAGATCGGCGAGGTCCCGGCCGAGATGCAGGTCAAGCTGCTCCGCGCGCTGCAGGAGAACGAGTTCGAGCGCGTGGGGGGGATCAAGACCCTCTGCGTGGACGTTCGCGTGGTGGCCGCGACCAACCGCGATCTGGTGGCGAGCATCGAGCACGGTCGTTTTCGGGAGGACCTCTACTACCGGTTGAACGTGGTGCCGATCCACGTGCCGCCGCTGCGAGAACGCAGCGAGGACATCCCCGACCTGGTGGCGCACATCCTCGAGAAGTTCCGCCCGCGGCTGGGCAAGGAGGTGACGGAGGTGACCCCGGAGGCCATGACGGCCCTCATCGCCTATCACTGGCCGGGGAACATCCGGGAGCTCGAGAATCTGCTCGAGCGCACGATCCTCTTCTCCGACGGTCCGACGATTCGCCTGCAGGACCTGCCCGAACCGCTGCGCCAGGCCGGAGCCGCCGCCGCCCCCGTGCCCGCCGCGTCCCCGAGCGCCTCGACCCCGGCGCTCGACGGCAGCCTCAAGGAGATCGTGCGCGCGGAGACCGAGCGGGTGGAGCGCAACCTGATCATCGCGGCGCTCGAGGAGACCGGCGGAAACGTCACGCACGCGGCGAAGCGCCTCAAGATCAGCCGCAAGAGCCTGCAGAACAAGATGAAGGAGCTGGGGCTGCGGGACGGAGACGAGGCCTCGGGCAAGAAGGATGTTTGACGCCTCGCGAGCCGGGTTGCTACTTTCCGGGCCATTGCGACGCAGGCGCCCCTCATGACCGCATTCTTCCGGCCGCGGGTTCTGCTCGTCGGGATGACCCTTCTGGTCGCCCTGCCCAGCGCCCACGGCGCCGGTGTCACCGACCTCGCCAGCGCCTTCGACGTCGACGACCCGTACGACTTCCACTTCCGCGTGCAGTACGGGCGAACGCTGCGCCGCGCCGCACTCCGCCGGGAGCAATCGGGCGTCGCTCCTGACCGCATCGAGCTGGTCAACGACCTGCGCTTCTCGCAGGTCACGCACCTGCTCACGCTGCGGGCCGAGGCCGCGCTCTGGCGCGACCTGCAGTTCCACCTCGAGCTCCCGGTCGTGGTCGGGGACACGCGCACGCTCTCCTTCTCCCAGAACGGGGGCGACCCCTGCGGCACTCCCCCTGAGACGAACTGCGTCACCCCCCGGAACTCGCCCCTGGTGCGCGACGGGCTGGTGGACGGTCGCCGCCTCGCCCCGGACCAGGTCGCTCTGGCAGGTCCCGACGTGCTTCCCGGACAGACGCAGCTCCCCACCCGCGCGGGGATCGACCAGCTCTACCTCGGCCTCTCGTGGGCTCCGCTCAACCAGCGGCGCGACCCGGCCAAGCCGACCTGGGTCGTCGGCTTCGAGGCGCGGCTGGCCGTCGGGCCGCACATGGAATACGACCCGCGGAACCCGACGGCCAACACCGCCGTCGGGCAGGGCGTGCACCAGCTCCGCTGGCACACGGTCGTCTCGCGGCGCTTTCGCTACCTCGACCCGTGGTTCTCGCTCGAGTACCTGCTCCCCGTGGCGAGGCCCTCCTCCCTCTTCAGCGCGACCCATTTCCCCGGCTCCGGTCAGGAGCGCGAGCGGCCTCAGCACCGCGGGGGGGCCGAGGTGGGTCTCGAGATCATCCCCTGGGAGGTGAAGGACAAGCAGCACAAGCTCTCGATCGAGGTCCGCGGCCGCATCGACGCCATCTTCGAGGGGCGGGGCTACTCTCCGCTCTGGGAGCTCTTCTCGCGCAACCCGCGGCTTACGGGCCCCTGCGACCTGAACCCGGCGGCCTCGAACCCCTCCACCATTCACCCCTGGAACAACGGCTCCTACTGCCCGACGGAGAGCGACACCATCCCGCATCCCGGCATCACGCGCATCGAGAACTATATGTCCTTCGGCGGCACGCTCGCGGCGACGATCCAGCTCAGCAAGTACTTCCGCGGCCGGCTCGGCGCCTCGCTCGCCCACGAGCTGGACCACTTCGTGACCTTCGCCGACGCGGGAAGATCGAGCGCCCCCGACGGCCGCGTGGACCCGATCAATCCGTCGCAGGTGAACCCCATGTACCGCGCGATGATCGACGCTCCGGGGCGCCGCTACCGCGTCGGGGACACCACCGTCTTCGACTTCTTCCTCTCGGCGATGGCGTTGTTCTAGAACAGTCCCTCAAGAACCGCGCAGCCCCTTCAGCACCGCCACGTTCCGGCCGAAAGACATGCTGCCGTCGGGTTCGGGGGGGGTCTCCACCACCGCCGCGCGACCGGCGAGGCGTCGCTCGTTGACCAGGCGCCGAAAGGGCTCGAGGCCGAGCTGGCCCTCACCCACGCTGGCGTGCCGGTCGAGGCGGCTTCCGCGGGCGCTCTTCGCGTCGTTCAAATGGAAGGCGCAGACCGTATCGAGGCCCAGCTCGCGCTCGAGCTCCTCGAGGAAGGCCGCGTAGCCCTCGTCGCCGCAGAGGTCGTAGCCCGCGGCGTGCGCGTGGCAGGTATCGATGCAGACGCCCACGCGCCCCCCGACGCCCCGCCCGTCGAGCAAGCGCCCGAGCTGCGAGAGCTCGGCTCCCAGGCAGTTCCCCGGCCCCGCCGTGTTCTCGAGCAGGATGCGCGAGCTGAAGCCGCTGCTCCGGGCCCCGAGCTCCTCGAGCGCCTCCCTTACCCGGGCCACGCCCGCCTCCATTCCCGCACCCACGTGCGAGCCGGGATGCACCACGAGGAAGTCCACGCCGAGCAGCTCGCACCGGAGGTGGTCCTCGTGGAGCGCCTCCACCGAGCGCGCGAAGAGCTCGGGGTCCGGGCTGGCCAGGTTCACGAGGTACGAGGCGTGCGAGAGCAGCGGCCAGCCCACGCGCTCCGCCTCGGAGCGGAAGAGCGAGACCTCCTCGTCGGAGAGCGGGCGGGGCTCCCACCGCGTGTTGTAGCTGGTGAAGACCTGCAGCGCCTCGCAGCCGTCGGCCTCTCCCCGCCCGAAGGCTTCGAAAAGGCCCCCAGCCACCGACTCGTGTGCCCCGATGCGCATGGACCTCCAGGCTCCTCCGTCGGACTACGAGTTGTCGAGAATCAGTAGTATAATGGCGCCGGTGGCCTTGAACCGATCCAAAGAGCTTGGCCCGTACATTCTCGTCGACCAGATCGCCGTGGGCGGGATGGCCGAGATCTACCTGGCCAAGACCGCGGGCGTGGCCGGCTTCGAGAAGTTCCTCGCTCTCAAGGTCATTCACCCGAACTACGTCGACGACGAGCAGTTCGTCGAGATGCTCATCGACGAGGCCAAGATCGCCGTCGGCCTGAACCACGTCAATATCGCGCAGATCTTCGACCTGGGCCGCTTCGAAGACACCTACTTCATCGCGATGGAGTTCATCGACGGCGCGGACCTCTTCAAGATCATGCGTCGCCTGTCGGAACGGGACGTGGACGTTCCGATCGACGTTGCGGCCTACATCGCGCAGGAGATCTGCACGGGCCTCGACTACGCGCACCGCCGCAAGGACGCGAAGGGCCGCCCGCTCAACATCATTCACCGGGACATCAGCCCGCAGAACATCCTCATCTCGCACGCGGGCGAGGTGAAGATCGTGGACTTCGGCATCGCCAAGGCGGCGAGCCGATCGCGCAAGACCCAGGCGGGCGTGATCAAGGGGAAGTACTACTACATGTCCCCGGAACAGGCCTGGGGCGGCCCCGTGGACCACCGCACGGACATCTTCTCAGCGGGGATCCTGCTCTACGAGGTCCTGACGGGGCAGATGCTCTACCTCGAGGAGGACATGCAGCGGCTGCTCGACCGCGTGCGCAAGGCGGACATCTTGCCGCCCACCGCGCGCCGGTCGGAGATCCCGCACGAGCTCGAGCAGCTCGTCATGAAGGCGCTGGCCAAGCGCCCCGCAGATCGCTGGCAGTCGGCCCGGGAGCTCCAGCTCGCGCTCTCCAACTTCCTCTTCTCCTTCGCGCCGGACTTCACCCCCGACCGGCTGTCGGACCTGGTGCAGCTCGCGCTTTCCGAGCAGCCCGCGCCGCGCCCGGCCAAGCCCCGACAGGGCGGCTTCGCGCCGCGTATGGAGGGGAGCCAGATCATGTCCCGGGCCGACTTTCTGCCGGCCCAGGAGCAGAGCGTGCTCTTCCGCCTCTCGGAGCTGAACGCGCCGTCGCCGGCCTTCGCCGAGGACGAGGGGGACAGCTTCGGCGAGGACCCCGGCGAGCACACTCAGATCTCCGGTCCTCCCTCGCTCATGGCCATGGCTCCCGAGCCGGCGTTCGGGGTATCCCCCGTCACCGAGACGGAGGAGAACGCCCCCACGCTCGTAGCCCCCTCGCCGAAAGTGGCGCGCGAGCTCGCCGCCTCCAAGCCGCTGCGAGCCGGAGAGCGTCCTGTGGGCCGGCCCGTCCCACACGAGTTCGTCGTGCCCCGGCCGAGGAAGGTGGATCCCGCGGCCGAGCTGACGATGGAGGAGATCCCCGGGGACCTCACCCCCGCGCCGCTCGTCGAGCTGAACTCCGGAGATCTGCTGCCGGTGGTCTCCGACGACCGACCGCGCGACCGAGGCCCGGCTCGGCCCGCCGTCGCCCCGGCGGAACGGCCCCTCCCCTCCCCGGCGTCGCTTCCCCGCGGCCGCGCCGCGCAGGGGCGCCACCCCTCGGGACCCGCCGCAGCGGCCAAGCCGCGCGCGCCCTCCGGACCCGTCGCACGGCTCTCGCAGGCCCCCGCGCCCCAGGACCCGACGCACGTGGACTCTCCGGGCTGGGCAGCACCGCCCCAGAGCGTCCCTCCGTCGGGTGGCTCCTGGCCTCCGAGCTGGCCTCCAGCCAGCGCGCCCAGCGGAGAGCTCTCCCCCGCACCGGGTGCGGCCCCGCAGGCCCCGAGCCCGAGCTGGCCTCCCACGGTGGCCCCCTTCGGCACGCCGCCGGGATCGCTCCTGCCGGCCCCCGCCCCCTCTTCCGGAGGCCTCTCCTGGGAACCCGCCGTCCCGTCGGCCGCCGCGCACGACCTGGGGACTCCGTCCGGAGCAGACGCCATGCTGGGCCTCGGCGCCCCGAACCCCTCTCGCCGGCGCATCGCCGTGGCGGTGGTGGTCAGCTTCCTCGTCCTCGCCGCCATCGTGAGCCTCGGACTGGTGGCCTACTACTGGCCCACCACCGAGGAGCAGGCCAGCATCGACGTCATCTCGGTTCCCGAGGGGGCGTCGGTGACTCTGAATGGTGCCGCGCTCCAGAAGACCACGCCCCTCACCATCCCCATCAAGGACCGGGGCACCCCCCAGACCCTCGAGATCCGCATGACCAACTACCAGCCGTGGCGGAGCACCATTCGCTTCCCCGAGGGCACGACGCGGGTCCGCGCCCTGGCCGTCCTCACCGCGATCTACGGGCGCCTGGAGCTCGCGTCGCAGCCGCCGGGGGCGGAGGTCTACGTCAACGGCGAGCACAAGGGGCAGACCCCCACGGTCCTCGAGAACCTCTCCCTGGGCGAGGACGTGAGCCTGGAGCTGCGCAAGCGCGGGTATAGGCCCCTCACGGCCCAGCTCTCGTGGAACGGCCGAACGTTCCTGAAGCAGACCTTCCCCCTCAAACGCTCGCGCTGAGGCCGCGCGGCAGGCGCGTCCGAGGAGTCACCTCCGCATGACCCTTCCCCCTCGCCCGACCGACGTGCTGGCCGACGAGCGCCCCACGCAACGCTTCGAGCCCCTGGCCCACCTGATCGTCCGCGGAGCGCTCCGCGTAGAAGGGGCCATCGCGGCGGCCATCGACGCCGACGAGCTTCATGTCACCGCGCAGGGACACCTCTCGGGCCCGGTCAACGCCGGCGTAGTCATCGTAGAGGGGCGTCTCGAAGGGCCGGTCCGTGCGCTGCGAGCCGTCGAGATCCGCTCCGGCGGAGCGGTGGTGGGCGATCTCGTCACCCCCTCGCTGCTCCTCGACCGGGACGGCCGGCTGGAAGGCTCGTGCCGCATCACCACCGCGCTCCCCGTCGAGGCCAGCCTCGACGACGACGCCCTCTCCCCCGAACCCGGCGACTGAGGCCGCCGTCCGCACCCTTTTCTGCAGCGCCTTTCCGCCACGCGTTGACACAGCGCGGCTCTCTATGGTACCCGCCACGCCTGATGGAACCACTACGGGTACTGCTCGCTGCCGAGGGCCACAAGCCGCCCCCCCTGGTCGACCTGGACGGGACGGTGCTGATCCAGCTCGGCTTCTTCCTCTTCCTCTGGATCGTGCTCTCTCGGCTGGTCTTCAAGCCGTACCTGGCCCTGCGCGGGGAGCAGCACGCGAACATCGAAGGTGCCCGGCAGGCCGCGGAACGCGAGCAGGCCGAGGCCGCCGACAAGCTCGCGCACTACGAGCAGCAGGTCCTGCGCGCGCGCAAGGAAGCCGCCGCGGGGCGCGTCAGCCAGCGGGCCCACGGCGAGGAAGCCGCCCAGCAAATCCTCGCCGAGGCGCGCACCCAGGCTGAAGCGAAGGTGCAGGAAGCCCGAAAGAAGATTCAGCAGACGGCGCCCGCCGCGCAGCTCACCCTCCGCGCTCGCGCGGATCAGCTGGCGCAGATGGTGGTAGCCAAGGTGCTCGGCCGCACCGTGTGACGTACCCGTTGGCTCCTCGCGCGACCTGTGGAGCAGTCATGATCGACGATCGTTTGCACCGCCCATCGCTTCCTTCCCTCCGTCGCCTCGCCGTCGTCGCCGGAACCGTCGGGCTCCTGGCCGTGGCCGGCATGGGGCCCGCCTCCGCCTCGGGGACGGGCAACCACGGTACCGTGGCCCCCGCCGGCGAGGCCCACGGTGCGGGGCACGCCGCGGGGCACGAGAATCACTTCGACAACCTCTTCAGCCTGAGCTTCGGCGAAGGGAAGGAGAAGAAGAACCCCCCCTTCGGCTTCATGGTGGTGAACTTCCTCCTCCTGCTCGTGGTCCTGGTGAAGTTCGCGGGCAAACCCTTCAAGCAGTTCCTCCGGCAGCGCCACGAGCGCATCGACAAGGAGCTGAAGGCCGCCGCCGAGATCCGCGCCCAGGCCCAGGCGCGCCTGAAGGAGGTCGAGACGCGCCTCTCCCGGCTGGACGACGAGATCCGCGAGATCAAGGCCGCCGTGGCCCGCGACGCCGAGCAGGAGAAGCAGCAGATCGTGGCCCAGGCGCACACCGAGGCCGCGCGCCTGATCGAGGGCGCCGACCGCGCACTCGCCGAGGAGATCAAGCAGGTGCGCCTGCAGCTCGAGGCCGAGGCGGTCAAGGCGGCGCTCGCGGCCGCCGAGCGGATCGTCGCGCAACAAATCACCGACGGGGATCGCGGGCGGCTGGAGAAGGAATACCTGAGCCAGCTCACGCAAGGAGGCGTCCAGTGAACGGAGGCAGCATCCCACGCCGCTACGCCAAAGCCCTCCTCTCCCTGGCCGTGTCCCAGAACCGCGCCGAGGCGATCGGCGCCGAGGTGGCCCGCGTCGCCAAGCTCCTCGAGCACAAGGAGCTCCGCGACACGCTGGCCGTCCCCACCATCCCCATCTCCAAGCGCAAGGCGATCCTCGAGCAGCTCGTGAGCCGGCTCGCGCCGTCCCCCGTCGTGCGGAGCTTCGTCCTGCTCCTCGCCGACCGGAACCGCGTCGGCTTCCTGCCCGACATCAGCCGGGAGTACGCCGCCCTCGCGGACACGCACGCGGGTCGCATTCGCGCCGAGGTCACCTCCGCCCGCCCGCTCGACGCGGCCAGCGCAAACGAGCTCAAAGCGACGCTGGAACGCCGCACGGGCAAGCAGGTGCTCCTCGCGCAAAAGACGGATCCCTCTCTCATCGCCGGCCTCGTGACCAAGGTCGGCTCGACCGTGTACGACGGGAGCGTTCGCACCCGACTGGACGAGATGCGCACCGCGCTGCTCGCGGGCCGCCAGTAGGGCCGGACCCCAGTCGTCACCCAATCGCCGCAAGGACCTCTGCCATGGAAATCCGCGCCGAAGAAATCAGCGACATCATCCGCAAGCAGATCGAGGACTACGACCAGAAGGTCTCCGTGATGGAGACCGGCACGGTGCTCACCGTCGGTGACGGCATCGCGCGCGTCTACGGCCTCGACGGAGCGATGGCGGGCGAGCTGCTCGACTTCCCGCACGACGTCAAGGGCCTCATCCTCAATCTGGAAGAGGACAACGTCGGCGTGGCGCTCCTCGGCCACGACACGCTGATCAAGGAGGGCGACACGGTCAAGCGCACCCGCCGCATCGCGCAGGTGCCGGTGGGACAGGCGATCGTGGGCCGGGTGGTCAACGCCCTCGGCGAGCCGGTGGACGGCCGCGGTCCGATCGACTCCAAGGAGTTCAACAAGCTCGAGATCAAGGCCCCGGGCATCGTCAAGCGCAAGAGCGTGCACCAGCCGCTCCAGACCGGCCTGAAGGCCGTCGATTCGATGATCCCGATCGGCCGCGGCCAGCGCGAGCTGATCATCGGTGACCGCCAGGTGGGCAAGACGGCGCTCGCCATCGACACGATCATCAACCAGAAGGGCGGCGACGTGATCTGCATCTACGTCGCCATCGGCCAGAAACAGTCCACGGTGGCCCAGGTGGTGCAGCGCCTCCGCGAGGCCGGGGCGATGGAGTACACCATCGTGGTCCTCGCCGGCGCCTCGGAGTCCGCGCCGATGCAGTTCCTCGCCCCGTACACGGGCGTCACGGTCGGCGAGTACTTCCGCGACAAGGGCGGGCACGCGCTGGTGGTCTACGACGACCTCTCGAAGCACGCGGTGGCCTACCGGCAGCTCTCGCTCCTCCTGCGGCGGCCGCCCGGACGCGAGGCCTACCCGGGGGACGTCTTCTACCTGCACAGCCGCCTCCTCGAGCGCGCCGCCAAGCTCTCCGACAAAGAGGGTGCGGGGTCGCTCACGGCGCTGCCGATCATCGAGACCCAGGCGGGGGACGTTTCGGCCTACATCCCGACCAACGTCATCTCGATCACCGACGGGCAGATCTACCTCGAGAGTGACCTCTTCTCCTCGGGCCAGCGCCCGGCCGTGAACGCCGGTCTCTCCGTCTCGCGCGTGGGCGGCGCGGCCCAGATCAAGGCCATGCGCAAGGTGGGCGGCCAGCTTCGCCTCCAGCTCGCGCAGTACCGCGAGCTCGCGGCCTTCGCGCAGTTCGGCTCCGACCTCGACAAGGCCACCCAGCGCCAGCTCACCCGCGGCGCACGCATGCTCGAGGTACTCAAGCAGGACCAGTACGTGCCGATGGCGGTCGAGCAGCAGGTCCTCGTCCTCTACGCCGGCGCGCAGGGCATTCTCGATGAGATCCCGACCTCCATGGTCAAGGCCTTCGAGAAGGAGGTGCTGGCCTGGCTGGACAAGCTGCACCCGGAGTATCTGCGCGAGATCCGCGAGACGAAGGACATCTCGACCGAGCTGGATGGCAAGCTGAAGCAGGCCCTGACGACCTTCAGCAAAGAGTTCGCCACCCACCACAACCTGAGCTAGCGCAGGAAGGTCTCGCATGCCCTCGCTGAAGGACATCCGGCGCCGCATCGGCTCGGTGAAGAGCACGCAGAAGATCACCCGGGCCATGAAGCTCGTGGCCGCCGCGAAGCTGCGCCGCGCCCAGGACAACATCCTGGCCGCCCGCCCCTACGCGGTGAAGCTCCACGAGATGATCAGCGAGCTCGCCCTGCGCGCCGACGCAGGAGATCACCCGTTGCTAGCCGTGCGCGAGCCGCGCCGCGTGATGCTCGTGGTGCTCACCTCCGACCGCGGGCTGTGCGGCGCGTTCAACACGAACACCCTGCGGGCCACCGAGCGGTATCGTCGCGAGCACGCCACGACCCACGAAGAGATCCTCCTCTCCGTCGTGGGCCGCAAGGGGCGCGACTACCTGAAGTACCGCAACGTGGACGTGCACCAGTACTTCCCCGGCGTGGATGTGAACACCGCGCTCGACCGGGCGCGCACGATCAGCGACGGGATCATCGACGAGTTCCTGAAGAGCAACCTGGACATGGTCTACTTGCTCTACAACGAGTTCAAGTCGGCCATGCAGCAGCGCATCACCGTCGAGCAGCTGCTGCCCATCGTGCCGATGCAGCTCCCGGAGGGGCACGCCGCGCCGGTGGACTTCCTCTACGAGCCGAACAAGGTGGAGCTCCTCGAGACGATCATGCCGATGTACGTGAGCGTGGAGGTCTACCGGGCCACGCTCGAGACGACCGCGTCGGAGTACGGCGCGCGCATGACGGCGATGGAGAACGCCACCAACAACGCCTCCGACATGATCGGCAGCCTGACGCTGCAGTACAACAAGGCCCGTCAGGCCTCGATCACGAAGGAGCTCCTGGAAATCGTGGCCGGCGCCGAGGCGCTCAAGCGCTAGGACCGAGCGGAAAGAGCGGAGATCGATCCATGGCAAGCATCCAGTCCCCCAGCACCGGAAAATCCCGCGGCCGCGTCAGCCAGGTGATGGGCCCGGTCGTCGACGTCGCCTTCGATGCCGACCTCCCCGAGATCTACACGGCCCTGACGGTGACGAACCCGTCCATCAGCGATCGCCAGGAGAATCTGGTGCTCGAGGTGGCCCAGCACCTCGGCGAGCACACGGTGCGCACCATCTCGATGGACAGCACCGACGGCCTGGTCCGCGGCATGCCGGTGACGAACACGGGCCACGGCATCCGGGTCCCTGTCGGCAAGGAGATCCTCGGCCGCATCCTGAACGTGATCGGCGAGCCCGTGGACGAAGGTGGCCCGGTCTCCTCCACCAAGTCCTACGAGATCCACCGACCGGCCCCCAAGTTCGTCAATCAGAGCACCAAGGTCGAGACCTTCGTCACCGGCATCAAGGTCATCGACCTGCTGGCTCCGTACCGCAAGGGCGGCAAGATCGGCCTCTTCGGCGGCGCGGGCGTGGGCAAGACCGTGCTCCTCATGGAGCTCATCAACAACGTCGGCAAGAAGCACGGCGGCTACTCCGTCTTTGCCGGCGTGGGAGAGCGCACCCGCGAGGGGAACGACCTCTGGCACGAGATGAAGGAGTCCAAGGTCATCGACAAGGTGGCGCTGATCTACGGCCAGATGAACGAGCCGCCCGGAGCCCGCGCGCGCGTCGCGCTGTCGGCCCTCGCCGCCGCCGAGTACTTCCGCGACGAAGAGAACCAGGACGTGATGCTCTTCATCGACAACATCTTCCGCTTCACGCAGGCGAACTCCGAGGTCTCGGCCCTCCTCGGCCGCATCCCGAGCGCGGTGGGCTACCAGCCGACCCTGGCCACCGACCTCGGCGAGCTCCAGGAGCGCATCACCTCCACGGACAAGGGCTCGATCACCTCGGTGCAGGCGATCTACGTTCCCGCCGACGACCTGACGGATCCCGCGCCGGCCACCACCTTCGCGCACCTCGACGCGACGACGGTGCTCTCGCGTCAGATCGCCGAGCTCGGCATCTACCCGGCCGTGGACCCGCTCGATTCGACCTCCACGAACCTGAGCCCGCACGTCGTCGGGGAGGAGCACTACGCGACGGCCCGCAAGGTCCAGCAGATCCTGCAGCGCTACAAGGACCTGCAGGACATCATCGCCATCCTCGGCATGGACGAGCTCTCCGAGGAGGACAAGACCACGGTGGCCCGGGCGCGCCGCATCCAGCGCTTTCTCTCGCAGCCCTTCACCGTGGCGGAGGCCTTCACCGGCCAGCCGGGGCGCTTCGTCGACCTCAAGGACACGATCGCGGGCTTCAAGGAGCTCGTGGACGGACGCTGCGACGACTGGCCCGAGCAGGCCTTCTACATGGTGGGCAACCTGGACGAGGCCCGGCAGCGCGCCGAGAAGATCAGGGCCGAGGCGTAGCCATGTCGCTGCAGCTCGAGATCGTCACCCCCAAGGGCTCCGTGATCAGCACCTCGGTCGAAGAGGTGATGCTCCCCGGGAGTAACGGCGAGTTCGGCGTGCTCGACGGTCACATCCCGCTGCTCGCTGCGCTCCGCCCGGGCGTCGTGCGCTTCAAGTCCCAGGGCAAGGAGGTGCGACTGGCGGTGAGCGTGGGCTTCGCCGAGGTGGGAGCCAACGAACGCGTGCTGGTCCTCACCGACAACCACGCCTTCCCCGACCAGATCGAGCTCGAGGCGGTCTACACGGAGCTCCGCGACGCCGAGGCGGCGCTGAAGGAGTGGGCGGGGGGCGTGGAAGAGCTCGACGCCGAGAAGGCCGAGTGGAAGGAAGTCCCCGGCCATCGCGAGCTACGCATCCGCGCGGACTGGGCTCAGGCGCGGATCGACGTGAAGAAGAGCGCCGCGCACTGAGCGCAGCGCCCTGCGGCGCCACGTTACGGCGTGGCCCTCGTCGCCCACCACCGCCCGCCGTTCGCAGGATCCGACTGGTAGCCCCAGCGCCCCTCGAGGGCATTTCCGTCGAGGCTCATCTGCAGGTACCCGCGCCCGAACTGCTGGTTCTCCATCTGGGTCCACCGGAAGATATACAGGTCTCCCTTCACCTCTCCGCTGACCGACCCGTTCCGGAATCCCTTGAACGGGCCGTGCACGCGCGTCCCCTCTTGCATGAGTTGCATCTGCCCCCAGTTGGAGTCCCAGAGCCCGGCGAAGCTCTTTCCTGCCGGGAGCGAGCGGGGCTCGGGGATCGAGGGGCCGCAACCTGGCAGCGCCGCTGCCACGACCAGAAATGCGAGCAGGGTTTTCATTGCGCCCATGATACGGCGGCAATGTGCGTAGCGCAACTACATTGGATCCATACGTCGCAACGCCTCCCGGGGTGGGGTCAGCCGTCCCGACCCGCAGCGACAGGCGCCACCACCGGCTAGTGTGCTGGCCGGATCCGGGAGATCTCACAACTCGTTAAATCATTTATGAAATAGAGCGGCGCGACCCGCGTCTCGACGACCCGGTGGCTACTCCAGCGGGCACATGCCTTGCATGAATCGGAGAGGTCCACCGGGAGAACACGATGCGCTCTGGCCTGATCAGCATATCCCTTGCGACGGTCATTCTCGCCGCCGGCTGTTTCGGCGCGACCACGAGCGGCCCCTCCGCGGAGCCGGCCGAGCAGCCGCCAGCCGCCAAGCCCTGGGTCAACGTCCGACCCACGCTCACCGTGGCCGGCCCCGGTGACCTGATGGTGGGCGAGGCGCTCACGATCCTCGGCCAGGGGTTTGTGGACCGCGTACACGGCAAGGTCGTCCTGCAGTTCAAAGGGACCTTCTTCAACAGCCAGGGCAGCACGAGCCAGGTGGACTACCAGTCGGCAGCCACCGTCGTGAACGGCGGCAAGCTGCGCTGGGAGATGTGGCCCAACGTGGTGTTCGACGAGCGCGGCGACCGACTCGGCCGCTTCGTGGGACACGTCATCGCGATCAACCAGGGCAACGACGGCACGCTCGAGGCCTCCGACCCGCTGCCCGCCACCATCAACGTCAAACCCTCGCTGATCGTGCGCGTGGCGCGCCCGCTCGACTCCTCGTGCAACTCGATGGTCGGACACACCCTCGAGAACACGCAGATGGGGTTCATGGTGGAGGCCATCGGCTTCCGGAACGGCACGGCGGATGCGCCCCTCACCTTCTATTGGAGCTTCCTCTCCTCGCAGTGGCAGGTGAGCTTCGACAACGGCGCCATCACCGCGAACCCGTCCTTCTCCAAGGCCCCCTCCTTCACCATCGAGGAGCAGGTCACCTCCGGCGCAAGCTCCGTCATCGTGCCCTATCCGGCGGCGGTCCCCGGCTGGTTTCCGGGCTGGAGCAAGAAGATCGCCACCTTCGCGGTCAAGATGGCCGAGGACGCGGCAGGAAATAGCCGCCTGAAGGACCTCCGCACGAACAAGATCCCCGACGCGGGGAACAACATGCCGATCTCCGTCAACGTGGCGGTGGTGGACGCGAGCGGGAAGAGCGCCGCGCTCGCGGTGAAGTTCATCGTGCACCGACCGGCGGACCTGCTCTACGACGGCGGCTCCAAGGTGGCCGAGCGCTTCGAGCCCGTTCCCCTCACGGACTGCATGCCCGGCGGAGACCTCGGCCGCGAGGTCTCGTACCACGACTCGAAGAGCGAATCGCGCCAGCGCGCCCTCGGCTTCAGCTACAACGCGAACGCCGCGATGAACTTCGGCCTGCCGAGCAACCCCTTCGCGCTGGGTCTCAACTTCTCGGCGGGCTTCGGCGTGAACGTGAACGAGAGCATCTCGTCGGACAAGTCCCAGAGCGTGACCTTGCAGGGGCACATCCTGCCGGGCGAGTACGCCATGTTCTATCGGCAGACGACGAAGATCGTCCGCGTGGCGAAGCTGGTGGGCTACTCGGTCTGCGGCCAGTCGGTGAACCTGGGCGACGCGATTCTCACGGATTGGGTCTTCACCCCCGAGCTGGCCAAGGGCGAAACCTGCCCCGTTCCTTCGAGCCTCCCCGCCGCCGGCAAGTACCTCTAGGCGACGGTCTCGGGGCGCTTCAACCCACCGCCACGCGCAGGTCCCCCTGGCGCGCGCCCCCCCTTCCGAGGGGGAGCGCCGGGAGGTGCCGCTCGACGGGATAAGCGTAGTCTCCGATCTCCGCCTGCGCGAGAAAGGCCGCACGCGCCGCCTCGCCGAGGTCGCCCCCCTCCGCGACCCGATCCACCAGTCGCAGAAGCCCTAGCGAACGGTCGTAGCCGCGCCGAAAGAACTCCTCGAAGCGGAAATTCTCGTTCTCGTAGTAGTGGCGTCGGTTATCGGCGTTCCCGAGCCGCGCGCTGTTGCGTGCCGCGACGGGCAAAGAAACCAGGAACCCGAAGTGACGGAAGGTGCGGAGCCAGCCCGCCACTTCGCCGCGGGTCGGCGCCGCCTCGGGATAGAAGTCAAAGACCTCGGCGATCCAACCCACGAGCGGAAGCGTCGGCTGCACGCGGAGGAAGGACGGATGGTCCAGGATCCGCGTCTTCTCGCGGTAGAACTGCGGGACTCCGACGCAGTCCCTGCCGCACAGGTCGAGGTGAAAAAAGAGGCTGTGATACTTCTCGGCCAGCCGGTGGTGGTGCGTCTCGTGACCTCCGCGGGCGGTCAGGTCTCGGCGCGCACACCAGTTGACGAGCGGGTGTACCTCGAGGTCGAGCGCCACGTGCGCGAAGAAACCGGCCGCCAGGGCGAGCGCCTCGTCCCTCGACAGGTGCTGGCTGCGAAGCAGCCGTTCGAGAACGTGCCAGGCGAAGGCCGCGGGCCGATCCTGGTGGATCCGGTGCGCCAGGGGGCAAGGCTCGGCCGGGCGCTCCAGCCAGTAGCCGAGCGAGAGCGTGAGGATGTTCGTGTAGAAGGGGAGGTCCGGGAAGATGGCCCCGAGCCGTCCGAAGCTGGGCTCGGCGTCGAGCGCTCGCCGCAGCCGCGCGGGAACCGCCTCGTCCCGTCGGAGAAGCTCGACGTGCGTGAGATGCAGGGGCGCGGACGGCATGCCGGGATACTTGCAACAGCGCGCGGTCAGCGTCAACCGGGCGTGCCGCCGGCCACGCGAACCACGGCTCCCTCCTGCAGGGCGCGACGCAGGCTCTCCTGAACCAGTCGATGGCTGGCTCGGAACGCGCCAACGTGCCCCTGCAGCGGCCCACCGAGCAGCGCCAGGTCCCCCAGCAGGTCCACCAGCTTGTGCCGCACCGGCTCGTCCGGAAACCGCAGGCCGTCGGGGTTCAGCGGCCCGTTCGCGCCGAAGACCACGGCGTTCTCGAGGCTCGCGCCGCGTGCGAGTCCCTGGCGCCGGAGCGCCTCGGCCTCGCAGGCAAAACCGAAGGTCCTCGCGGGAGCCAGCTCGCGGCGGAAGCGACGCGCGGCCCCCTCCTTCGAAAGGTCGTGCTCCGCTCGCTGACGACCGATGGTCGGCTCCGCAAACGCGATCTCGCAGGTCGCGCGGCAACCGCTCGCCGGTTCGAAGCGGCAGCCGGCCTCTGCCTCGCCCCACGCGAAGGGTCGCACCACGCGCCAGAGCGGCGCCACCACCGACGACGGGCCGCTCGCCTCCCAGAGCGCCTCGGCATAGCCCGTAGCAGAGCCGTCCAGGGCCGGTAGCTCCGGCCCGTCGAGAATGAGCTGCGCGTCCCAGATGCCGAGCCCCACACACGCGGCGAGCAGATGCTCGACGGTCCCCGCCTCCGCCCTCCCCCACCGAAGCAGGGTGCGGCGGGCGGCGGGCACGGCGTGCGCGAGGCTCATCGGAAGGGGCGCGGAGGAAGGGGACCCCGCACGAAGCACCAGCCCTTGCCCCGCAGGTGCCGGGGCAACGACCACGCTCCCGGGTTCCCCGGTGTGAATCCCCACCCCGCAGGCGGGCGGCGTGGGCCGGATCAGCCTTCGCCCGCGCTGGGTGGGATCCGTCGCGTCAGGAAGGACCACGACTGGCCGCTGCCGGGGCGGCGCCCCGGAGGGCCTACCCCTTGAGGCGGTAAAAGAGGGTGATCGTGTAGCAGTGGAACTCGCGATCGGAGCTCTGCGTCACAATCTTGTCTACGACCTGAAGCTCGGAGTGCTCCCGGAGCCAGCCGGTGACCTTCTCACCCAGCTCCTCCCGTTCCTTCGCCTTGGTCGCCGAAAACACTTTCAGTCCGCTGAAGGACATGGATGCTGCCTCCTAGGTCCCCCGGAAATCCCAAATGGGCCCGTTCTTTGTCGTCGGTGCGTGTAGCACGGGTTACACGCGATGTCTACCAAACCCGGCCGCCGCGCCACAGTGCGTCGCGTCCCGGGCAACTGTTCGTTCCGAGAGGTGTCGCCGTCCCCCGCCCCGGCGCCCACGTCGCCGAAAGCGCCCCGCCCGCTCGCCATGTGCCCAGATCATCGACTTCGGGCCGTACGCATTAAGGGAAAAGGTCCCAGGTCGCTTGCCGGCCCTGCCGCACCCTTTTTGGGGGTCGGTCCGCCGCCGCCGCGTTGACAGGTCGGGCCCACCCCGCTATAAACCATCGTGCTCGTGAGCGATCTTGCTCAAGTCCTCTTCTCGGTCCCCAGTGCCGCGGCGGAAGCCGTGGCCAACCTGCTTGCCGAGCGCCTGGGCACGGGCGTCGAGGAACGGGACGCCGAGACCCTGGCGTCCACACCTCCGGGGGTGACCGAGCTCCTCGTCTGGATGCCGACGGCCGACGTGGACCGGCACGTCTCGGACATCGAGCGCCTCCTCTCGGCCCTGCGGCAGCTCGGCACCGCGGTCGACCCCTGGTCCTGGCGGTCGGAACCCGCCGATCCGCAGAGCTGGCTCGACGCCTACAAGCGGTTCTTCACGGTGAATCGGCTCGCCCGCCGACTCGTCGTCAAGCCGAGCTGGGAGCTCTACGCGGCGCAGCCCGGGGACCTCTTGATCGAGCTCGACCCGGGGCAGGCCTTCGGCACCGGCCTTCACCCGAGCACTCGACTTGCGGCGAGCGCCATCGAACGCCTTGCACGCCAGGGTCTCGCTCCCCCGTCGGTGGTGGACGTCGGCTGTGGCACGGGGATCCTGGCCATCGCGGCGGCGCGACTCTGGCCACATTGCCACATCCTGGCCATCGACTCCGACGAGACCGCCGTCGCCGCCTGTCGCGAGAACGTCGAGCGCAACGGCTTGAGCGAGCGCATCGTCATCGAGCACAAAGGCGCCGCGCAGCTCCAGGGACGCTTCGCGCTCGTAATCGCGAACCTGCAGCTCGACCTCCTCACGATGTTGCAGCCGAGGCTACGCGCCCTGGCCGACGAATTCGGTCGCCTGGTCCTGAGCGGGCTTCTCGCCGAGCAGGCGCAGGAGATCAGCCGACTCTACTGCCGCGACCTCGCCTTCGAGCCCGAGTACAGCGAGGAGGAGGCCGGCTGGCGCGCGCTGCTGCTGCGCATCAAGTCGTAGCGCGGGTGAAGCGCCTCGTCGTCTCCCCCGATGCCCTCGCCTCCGGACACGCCACGCTCACGGGGCGCCTCCACCGGCACGTGGTGCGCGTCTTGCGCCTGCGCGAGGGAGCCGAGCTCCTCCTCACCGATGGCAAGGGCCACGAGTACGAGGGCACCATCGCACAGGTGGACGAGCACGCGGTGCACGTCACCCTGCGGCGCGAACGACCGGGAGTGGCCGAGCCCACGCCGCGCCTGACGCTGATCTTCGGCCTCGCCCGCGGAGGGCGCAGCGAGTTCGTAATCCAGAAGACCACCGAGCTCGGAGTGACGCGCCTCGTGCCTGCTCTGTGCGCGCGCTCGACGGCGCGGCCGAGCGACGTGGCGCGCAAGCACCTCCGGTGGACCGAGATCGCCCGCCAGGCGGCGCGGCAGTGCGGACGTGCGCACCTGCCGGCGGTGGAGCCGGCCGCAGCTCTGGCCGAGGCCCTCGGCGTAGAGACCTCCGCCTCGGCACTCCGGCTCGTAGCCGCCCCCGAGGCGCCCCCCCTCTCTCGGATCGAAACCGAGCTGCGCGCCGACCGCGAGGAGGTGGTGATGGTCGTGGGGCCCGAAGGCGGCCTCGACGAGGCGGAGCTGGCCCTCTGCGAGAAGGCCGGCTTTCTGCCCGTGGGACTCGGACCTCTGACCTTGCGCACCGAAACCGCCCCACTCGTCCTCGTCTCCCTCGTGGCCTACCTTTCGGGGCGCTGGGAACCCGCGGTGCGGTAGCCTCGAGCCCCGCCCGAAGTTGCCTTTCCGGGGCGGCCCATTATAGTGGACGCATGTTGCAAGCTGCCGGGGTCGCCCAGGAAAAACCCCTCATGACGCCCCTCGCCGCCGAGGCGGGTCGCGTCGTTTTCGTCGCGGGGTTCTGGCGTCGAGTCCTCGCCGGCTCGATCGATCTGATCTGTCTGTCTCCCGCGCTCTTCGCCGTCGGATGGCTGAGCGTACGCGTCACCGGGCTCAAGATCCCGGCGACCGCGCTATTGCGCCCCGAGACCACGCTGGAGCTCCTGCTCTTCGGTGGTAGCGCAGTCTACGGGCTTTTGGCTCTCGCCGCCGCGACGGTGCTGATGTACCAGGCGCTCTTCGTCGCGACGACGGGCGCCACACCCGGCCAGCGGCTGGTCGGCGTGCGGGTCGTGAGCGTGTACGGCGAGCGCTCTGAGTGGTGGCGCGCCCTCGCTCGCGCGCTCGGCTTCCTCGCCGCAGGGCTCCTTCTCGGGCTCGGCTTGCTTTGGGCCGGCTTCGACCGCGAGCGCAGGGGCCTGCACGACTGGCTGGCCGGCACCTACGTGATCCGCAGCCGCGCGCCGTAGGCCAGATGGGCTCCCGGCTCAGCTCTCTGCTGGTGAGGGACGGACTGCTCTCCGTGAGCCGGCTGCAGGAAGCCTTCACCTTGCAGGTGGTCCGCGGTGGTGCGCTCGACACCGTGCTGCTCGAGGAGCAGCTCGCCACCGAGCCTACGTTGCTCGAGCTATTGAGTCGCCTGCTCGGCCATCCGCCGCTGCCCCCGGAGCTCCTCGCGCCGGACGCGACGCCGCCAGCACCCGCGCCGATTCCCCTCGCGCAGGCGCAAAGTCACGGCCTCTGCGCGCTCAAGCAGGAGGGGTCCCGCGTCTGGGTGCTGACCACCGAAGCCACGGACCACGTCGCGCTCGAAGAGCTCGCCTACGAGCTCGGCCTGGAGCTCGTCCCCTACGCCGCGACGGAGCTCCGCTGCGTGCAGGCGCAGCATCTCGCCTACGGCACCCCGCTCTCGCCGCGTTATGCGCGGCTGCTCGAGCGCCTCGGCGAACGCCCGGGGGCCGCGGTGACGGCCTCGCCACCCGAGCGCGCTCCGGTGAACGCGCCGACCGCGCTCGAGGCGCTACCGACCGAGGAGAGCGCCCCCCCCGACCTGGGGCGCGAGAGCGGCGACGCGCAGGCCATCGCCCGGGTGCGCCTGGCCACCGCGCCCCCCGAGCGCAGCTCGACGCCCCCCGCGAGGACCCGCCGTCCGAAGTCCTCGGCGGGGGTGCTCGAGCCGCTGGAGCTCCCACTCGCCATCGGGGCGATGGAGCTAGCGAGCGACCGCGATCAGGTGCTCCTCGCGCTCCTGCGCGGAGCGCACCTCTTCCTGCACACGGTGCACCTCTACGTGGTCCAGGGCGAGACCCTCGTCGGCCGCTTCGCGCTCGAAGGACACGAGCTCGACGCCCAGGCCATCCGCGAGCAGCGCGTCTCGCTCGAAGGGCCCTCCGTCCTCGGCCGCTGCGTGCGCGACGGCACGCTCTTCGTCGGACCCGCGCCGGCGACCGACGCGAGCGCCGACGTGCTCGCCTCATTGCACCTGCCCGCCTCGGGGATCGTGGTCGGCCCCGTGCGCATCAAACGGAAGAGCGTCTGCGTCCTGATGGGGCACCACTTTGGAGCGGTCCCTCCGCCGCACACGCGCGCCGCCATCGCGCAGCTCCTCGACGAGGCCGCCGTGGCGCTGGCCCGCCTCATCGTGCAGGGGCGGCCGCCGCCCGCCGTCGCCACGCCCGTCTCGCCCCCAGAGCCCGAGCCCGAAGGCGAGACCTTCGAGCTGTCGGCGGAGCTTCCAACGGACACCCCCGCCCCGCGCGGCTTCGCATCGGGAGAGCTCTTCGAGGTCTCGGGGGAGATCGTCGTCCCCCTCGACCGGTCGCGACGCGAGGCGGTCGTCACCCGTTCCGCGCGCATCACGACCCCCGTGCCACCCGCCACGCCCAAGGTGATCGTCAACCTCGACGAGGAACCCGGCCCCGGCAACCTGGACCGGCTCCTCCTCGAGCTGGAAGCCGGCGGCACGCGCGCCGACGCCGCCCGCGAAGCCATCGCCGAGCTCGGCCGCCCGGCCGTCGAGGCGCTGGTCTCGCGGTTGCCGGCCGCAGTCACCGCCAACGCCAACGCCGACGCGGGCGAGGTCCCTCCCGAGGCGGAATGCGGGGCGCTCCTCCGCGCCCTGGCTCTGCTCGGGCGCCCCGTGGTGGCCTCGGTCGCGCCGCTCCTCAGGCACAAGGAGCGCGTGGTGCGCCTCTTCGCCTGCCACCTCCTCGGCGAGCTCGCGTATCCCGAGTCCGTCGCGCTCCTCGCCTCCGCGCGCCACGACGACGACGAGAGCGTGAGGCAGGTCGCCGGCCGAGCTCTCCGACGCTTCAGAGAGCTCGCCGAGCTGCCGCGTCTGCTCGAGGAGCTCCTCGCCGACCTGACGAACCCCGAGGTGCGTCCGCGCCAGGCCGCCATGGACGCCCTCGCCGCGCTGGGCGACAGCCAGGTGGTCCCGCTCGTGATCAGCCAGCTCGCCGACTCCGACCCCCGCGTGGTGAGCTCCGCGCGTAGCGCGCTCGTCGCGCTGACGAAGCAGGACCACGGGCAGAGCCTCCCCGACTGGCAGGAGTGGTGGAGCCAGAATCAAGACCGCCACCGCGTCGAATGGCTCATCGACGGGCTGATCCACTCCTCGCCGGAGATCCGCGCTGCCGCCGCGGCGGAGCTGCAGGAACTCACCGGCGTGAGCTTCGGCTTCCACGACCACCTATCGCGCGCCGAACGCGAGGAGATCCGGCGGCGCTACCTCGTCTGGTGGGGAGACGCCGGGCTGCTCGATTTCGGCCGCTTCGGCTGAGCCGGACTCGGGCGGGCGTGAGGGATCGCGACGCGGTCCCTGCCGCTGCCTGCGCTGCATGACGCGCTGCGCGTCGGCGGATCTTGCTTTCGCCTCCGATTCTCGGTGGCTTCGCCGGGCGACGTCCCTGATCGCCCATCCGTCGACGCCCACGCTTTTTCCCTTTTTCACACGCCGCCTTCTTGGCTAGGATGCGCCCGCCTAAGGGAATGGGCCTGTGCCTTGCACCGTTTTCCACACGTGAAGTCCTCGTTTCTTTTCGCGCGCGGCACGGACGGTCCCGTCCGAAGACCGCCACGGAGGAGTCCAATGCGTCATTCCAGGTTGCTCTCCCCCTTGCTGGCCGCCGCCCTCTGGTCCGCGGGCTGCGCCGATCCGGCGATCGGTCCCTCCGACGCGGGCGTCGGAGAAGGGTTCGTGGATGGTGCGGCGACCTGCACCGACCCGAACGGCGACGCGGACAGCGACGGCGTCGCGAACGGGGAGGAGGGCTGCCTGCAGGCCCGCGACAGCGACCGCGACGGCATCGCCGACTGGCAGGACTTCGACTCCGACGGGGACGGCGTCGGGGACGTGGTGGAGAAGGGGCTGCAAGACGCGGCCGACAAGACCAAGTGCAAGGGGGCGAAGGGGGCGAAGAAGGGTTGGCCCTGCGACACCGACAGCGACGGAGTGCCGGACTACCTCGACGTGGACTCCGACGGAGACGGCGTGCTCGACAAGGACGAGGACGCGAACGGCGACGGACTCCTCGGCTGCTGCATCACCTCGTGCAACAAGCCGGTCGGCGGCCAGCTCAAGGGCTGCGTGCTCACCAAGGACGGCTGCGGCCCCGGCCAGACCTGCGAGAAGGGCAAGTGCACCCCGGCCGTGGGCTTCGCCTGTTCGAACGGCGAGACGAACGCTCTCATGAAGGACACCTTCGGGGACGGCAAGCTGGACAACGAGCGCGGCAACTTCATCTGTCGCGACGCCACGGAGAGCAGCACCAAGGGGCGTCGCCCGGTGAAGAACGAGCGCAACAAGGACGGAGACTGGCATATCGCGTTCGAGAAGACAGCGAAGTTCGGCCTGATCAAGATCACCGAGGCCGGCCCCAAGGACAGCGCCGCGGTGGTGAACGAAGAGAGCCCGCAGGGTGAGGTCGCCGGATTCGTCATCACGCGCGATACGACCAAGGACAAGGTTCAGGACGAGATGAAGGAGATCCTGAGCTCCATCGCCTCCAAGACCCCCGGCGGCAAGGGGGCCGTGAGCGTCCGCTCCACGGGCGTCGAGCGGCGGACGCACGACCGCTTCCAGTCGGTGGAGGGGGCGATCGTCGACATCAAGCTCACCTCGGCTTCCAACGTCTCCACGGTGCGCAATGAGGTGATCGGCTCGCTGCTCGGCAAGCCGATGGCCAACCTGTCGAACCTGCCGACCCCCTTCGGCTCGAGCCACAGCGACTTCGTGATGCGCCTCATCGCGGTACGCCGCTTCGCCTTCAAGCGCGACGAGACCAAGAAGCTCGTCCTCGACGAGAAGGGGATGCCCATTGACGACGGCGACAAGGCCAAGTGGCGGCTCGTCGTGATGGGCGCCATCGCCGGCCGGGACAACTACCAGGACCCCGCGCGGCCCACCGGCTTCATCGTGGACGACCTCTCGAACGGCACGGGAGTCGCGACCTACACCGACGCGATCGACGACGAATGCGACGTGGCGACCATCACGAGCCTTCCCGTGGCGGACGTCATCTGGGTGATCGACGAATCGGGCTCCATGAGCGACAACCGCGACGACATCACGAACAACGCGAACAACTTCTTCTCGCGCGCCCTGGCCTCGGGCCTCGACTTCCGCATGGGAGTCACGAACGTTTGCTCCCCCACCGGGAGCTACAAGTCGGCGGTGGGAAAGTTCTGCTCCGAGTCCTCCACCGATTCGAACCACATGGGGGGCGAGGACCGGTTCCTGCTGCCGACCGAGCAGACCACCTTCGGCTCCTGCATCAAGAACCCGCCGGGGTACGAGGGGGGGTCGGAGTACGGGCTGACGAACGCGATGGAGGCGGTCAAGAAGCACCTGCCGCGCGCCTCGAACGACCCGACCAAGGTTCGGCCCGAGGCCAAGCTGGTGGTCATCATCGCCACCGACGAGGTGCCCGAGGAGTTCTCGAGCTCGCTCTCCTCGTACTACAAGACCTGCAACCTCGGCGCCTCGGCGCAGGACAAGCTGAACACCGGGATGAAGCAGTACCTCGACTACCTGAGCGGTATCACCGAGCCCGAGGCGGCGGCGATCGTCCACGTCATCGGCGGGGCCTGCAACAACTCCTGCGGCGCGGACGTCGCGCACGGCTACAAGGACCTGCAGCAGTCCACGGGCGGCGTCTTCGGCGACGTGTGCCAGAAGGACCTGGGGAACACGCTGCAGCAGATCGTGGACAACATCGTGGGCGCCGCGTCGCCCGTGGTGCTCGAGTACGTGCCGATCTCGGCCTCGCTGGCGGTCGCGCTCGACGGGGTCCAGCTCCCGAGGAGCCGGACGAACGGGTTCGACTACCGCGCGTCGGCCAACTCGCTCGCCTTCCTGAGCGTCAAGTTCGAGAAGGGCAGCGAGGTGATCGCCTCGTACAAGCGCTGGAAGAAGCAGATCAGCCCCGACTCGATCTCGCTGCCGTAACAGCCGGCCGCCAGGCCCGCGCCCCTCGAACCACCCTCCATCAGAGCTGCTGGTACTCGTCCCCCTCGAAGCGGAAGACGCGCTTCTTCTCCTCGCCCCAGGGGAGGAGGACGGATTGGCAATCCGTGGCGGGGGTCTCCTTGAAGGTCTCCGCGGTAAAGCCCTTCGCCTTGGGCTGGTCGATCACGACGTCGATGCCACCCGGCGTCTTTCCCCGCCGCGCGCGCGCCTTGAAGGTCACGCGGTTGGTCAGCCAGCGCTCCCCTTGCACCTTGGACACCTCGTGCGTGAGCGGACGGACGAATTTGCCGGTCACGTCGAAGCGAAAGACCGAGAGGAGCTCGCGCTTGCCCGAGGCCCCCGTCTCCGTGTGGCGCGTAACCACCTCGGCCTTGCCGTCCCCGTTCAGGTCCAGGAGCTTCACCGACGAGATGTCCTTCGGGCTCTGCACGGCGAGGTCTAGGTAGAGGTACGCCCCGCCGGGGAGCCCGTCGCCGAGGATCCCCACCGTGTTCCCGACGAGAATCACCTGTTCGAGGCGGCGATCCCCGGCCACGTCCACCGTGAACCGCTGCCGGATCTGACTCTCGCGATACCCCTTGTCCTTGAGAAAGCCGGCGAGGTCCGACTTTTGCTGGGCGAAGACGAAGCGCCCCGGCTCCGTCGTATGGACGCTGGTCAGGTCCTTCTTCACCCGGGAGTCCGAATCCACCACGCTCACCCCGCCCGGCACGGAAGGGATCCCTGGGCGATACCCCGGCACCTGCGCGAGCGGGATCTTGAGCTCCAGGCTGTAGCCCATGGGCTGCATCGCCTCGACCATGGCCACCCCCTTCGCCGGCTTCTTGCTCCCCTGCCAGTGAACGCGCGCGCGGATCTTGCGCAGGTCGCCGGGGAAGACCACCAGCCGGCGCCCCCCGAGACGAACCACGACGTGATCGTCCAGCTTGGCCGCTTGCGTCCGCACGAAGAGCTCGTCCTTCACGGCAAGGGCCAGGAACAGAGCCTTCGCGTCGTGGTTGCAGTAGACGGCGAAGGAGAGGTCGGACGGACCTGACCAAGCCGCTCGGCCGCTCCGCACCTGGCTCGCGTCGTCCACCTTGACCGGCGGGACATCCTGCCAGTCCCCGAGGAGCCCATCGAGCTGGATGACCCCGCGCTCGACGGGGGCGCAGGGGACCTCTTTGGCCCGCGCCACCCCCGGGAGGGCGCACACGAGAAACAACCACCGGACGACGACGCGGCTCCGCATGGGGTCGAAGATTACCCGGTCCCGCGGGAGGCCGTCGAGCCCCGGAGGCCCGCACCGGGTCCGACACCCCCGTGACTCCGCGCGGCGGCGCGTCGGCTAGAGGGCGATGGCGAGGTTCCGAAGGTCCCGTACCGCCCGCCGGAGGGCCTCGACGTGGAACGCAGCGCCTTTGAGGCCGCGCACATCCACCTTGAGCAACCTACTCTGGACGTCGCTGGCGCTCCGCTCCCACGCCCTGGCGGTCTGATGCAAGGTCTCATACGCGGCCGCCTCCTGACGCGACAGCACAGAGTCCCAGCGCGCGTGCTCGCCTATCCCGACCACGACGATGGCCCGGCGCGAGAACGCCCTGAGGGCCTGGTACGCGTGCTCCTGGTTCCGGCCCGTCGGGTTGGAGAGAAAGCGCTCCACGGCGTCGATCGCCGTCTCCTTCTTGCTCGAGACCGCCCGCGCGAGCGTCGCGAAGAGGCGCTGCCTCTGATCGCCGAGCACGGAGTAGCGCAGCAAGCGCCGAGTATCTCCGTTAGACCGCATCTTCGCGTCGGACACGCTGCGAACGAGCCACTGGTAGGCCGCCTCGAAGGTCAGCGCCCCCTTCACCTTCGCCACGCGCCTGGCGTAGGCGGCTCGCTCCGCTTGCGTGGGCGGCAGGCGGTTCAGGCCTTGACGCTCCCACGCGTCTTCCACGGCGGCGATGGCCGTCATGGCCGCCCGAACGCCGTCCTGCTGCACCAGGTTCTTGGACGCGGCGTCGATCGCGACCAGGTCCCGCGAGACGAGCTCACGCACCGACCGCTGGTCGCTCCGGTAGGTGACCTTCTGCTCGTTGCGCAGCTCGAGGGCGCGCGACAGGTCGGCGTTGAAGAGGAGCTTCTCCAACGGGTCGCCGTAGAAAGGCTTCTGAGCGTCGGTAACCAACACGCCCCGGGTCAACACGTTTCTCAGGGCCACGGTGAGTGCCGCCCGGGTTGCCTCTTGCTCCGGCAGCGTCTTCTGCTTCGCCACGACCTTCTCAATGGTAGCGCGAGCTTGCTTCAAGCCTCGGCGAAGCTGCACCAGGTAGCTCCGCCGGCTTCCACGCCCGACCTCGGTGATCGGAGCGACGACGGGGCGCCGGAGCAAGCCCCGGTTCTCCGCGTCTTCAGCGCGAGCCGGCTGCAGGCCGGCCTGCCACACGGAGGGTCGATTATTCTCCTTCGCGGCGGCCGGGGCGGGAACGCCCCCCAGCGCGACCAGCACCATGAGCACGGTGCGCGGCCCTACGCCGCCAGCTCGACGCCGCACCTCGTGTGTCCGCATCACGATCTCCTCCTGAACTGGGTCGAACGCCCGGCGGCAGTGCAACGCTCGAGCCAGGACCGGCCATCGGCGCGCGCCGATGGCCGGTCTGGATCCCGCGCAATCCTCTCGGATTTGCCCGCGGTGGGCCCGCGGGGGCTGGTCGGCGTCGTAGCCAGCCGCTGGGGTTGAGCGTCACCGTCGGGGCCTCACACCGCGCGCCGCGCCGCGCCCGAGCCCCTTCCCCACTCGCCCGTCGCCGGAGAGGTCTTGTGAGGGGACGGAGCCGTGTGCTATCAACCCCTCGCCTATGTTTGAGACGCTAAGCAAGGGATTCCGCGCAGCTCGAGACCGATTGGCCGGCGTAGCCGAGCTCAACGACCAGAACATCGACGAAGCCCTCCGGGACGTGCGCATGTCCCTCCTCGAGGCCGACGTCGAGTTCAAGGTGACCAAGGAGTTCCTGGGCCGGGTCAAGGAGAAGGCCCTCGGTCAGAAGGTCAAGCTCATCGCCCGGGCCAAGGGCCAGAAGGTCAAGGTCAGCCCGAGCGAGCACTTCGTCAAGATCTGCCAGGACGAGCTGGCCTTCCTGATGGGACCGGTGGACACGGCCATCAGCTACGCCAAGAAGGGCCCCACCGGGATCATGATGGTGGGCCTGCAGGGTTCGGGCAAGACGACCACCACCGGCAAGCTTGCACGCTATCTCGAGAAGAAGCGCAAGCGACCGCTCCTCGTGGCCGCCGACGTCTACCGCCCAGCGGCCATCGAACAGCTCAAGGTGCTCGGCCAGCGCTTGAACATCCCCGTGTACGCGGAGGAGTCCGGCGATCCCCCGGGGATCTGCGAGCGCGGCATGGAATGGGCCCGCCAGAAGGGGCGGGACGTGGTGCTCTTCGACACCGCCGGCCGGCTCGCCATCGACGAGCCGCTGATGCAGGAGCTCGAGGAGATCAAGCTTCGCACCCGGCCGGCCAACATCTATCTGGTCTGCGACGCCATGATGGGCCAGGACGCCGTGACCACGGCCAAGTCCTTCCACGGGCGGCTCGAGCTGGACGGCGTGATCCTCACCAAGCTGGACGGTGACGCTCGCGGCGGGGCGGCGCTGTCGATCAAGCAGGTCACCGGTACCCCGATCAAGTTCCTCGGTATCGGCGAGTCGATGGACAAGCTCGAGGAGTTCCGCCCCGAAGGGCTGGCCTCGCGCATCCTCGGCATGGGCGACATCGTCGGCCTCATGAAGGACTTCGAAGACGTCGTGGACGCGGAGCAGGCGGAGAAGGACGCCGTCCGCATGCTCCGCGGGCGCTTCGACATGCACGACTTCCTCGAGCAGATCAAAACCATCCAGAAGATGGGCTCGCTCGCGGAGCTCTTCGACAAGCTGCCCTTCTTCCCGAACGGCCTGCCCGACGGAATGGTCCTCGACGACAAGGAGCTCGTTAAGATCCAGTCGATGATCAACTCCATGACGAAGCAGGAGCGCAGCCGTCCCGAGCTCTTCATCGTCCTCGGCGAGGAAGAGATCGAAGAGGAGGGCCGGAAGCTCCGCCGGGACGAGTTCCACCTGTCGCGCATCCGCCGCGTGGCGAAGGGCTCGGGGCGCAAAGACACCGAGGTGATGGAGCTCATCAACAAGTTCGCCATGATGAAGCACATGATGCTTCAGCTCGGCGCCTCGTCTGGGCTCCTCGGGAAGATCCCCGGCCTCAAGCAGCTCTCGCAGATGAAGCAGCTCGCCGGCATGGACATGTCGAAGCTGATGGAGGTCACCGGCCTGCAGCCGCCGGAGGAGCCCAAACATCGCTTCAAACCGCCGAAGACCTCCGCCGACCGGGCCAAGGCCAAGCGCAAGCGGAAGCAGTCCAAGGACGCCCGGAAGCGCGGCCGCAAGAAGTAGCCGGCACGCGCGCGCTGGGGTCTACCGTCCCCCTCCAACTGGCCACGCAGGCCACCGGCTGGCCGAAAAAGTCAGCCACCAACACCTGTCGGGCAACCGTCGAGGAATGACACTTCGCGATCTTAGCTGCCCACCGCCGTGGGCACGGTCATTGCTCATGTGCCGCATCGTCCACGACGGACGAAAGGTCATCAATGCGGTACGGGATCCAGACCAGAAAGGCCTTCACGAGGCGCCACGGAATGCTGCTCCTGGGCGCGGCCCTCCTCTCAGGCTGCGCGGGGAGCGCTGACCCCGACACGCACGCGCCGCCCACCGGCGGCCCGCACGCGAGCGACGCCGGCGCGGCCGACCTGCCCCGCTACGACCTCGGCGGGACAGCAGACCAGTGGCCCCTCTGGCCCGACAGCGCCCCCGAGGGGACCGCGGACGCGCGTGCCACAACCGACAGCACCATCAAGGGGGACGCGAAGCGGTCGCCGGACTCGCGGGTCCCGCAGCCCACGCCCGACGCGCGGCGTCCGGACGCGCGGGTCGCACCCGATTCCGGCGTCGTGTGGGCGCCGCTCCCCGGAAACGGCCTCACGGCGGACAGCCCGAGCGCCGTGCTCGACGCCAACGGGGCGCTCCACCTGGTCGTCCGCGGCGTGGGCAACAACAAGATCTGGCACAACGTGCGACGAACCTCCGGCTGGTCGGGTTGGAACGAGCTCCCTGGTGGGAAGACCACCACGAGCGCGCTCGGCGTGACGGTGGACTCCACCGGCGGCGTGAGGGTCTACGCCCGCCTGGCCAATAACGAGATTTGGGAGACGCGGTACGCCTACAGCTACTGGGCGTCGTGGAAGCAGATCCCCGACGGCAAGACGCTGGACGCGCCGGCGGCCGTCACCGACGGAACGACGATCCGCCTCTTCGTGAGGGGCGTGGACAGCGACGTCTACCAGACCAGCAGCACGACCACGGGCTGGGCCACCTGGACCAAAGTGCCCGGCGCCAAGGACGTGGCGAGCGGGCTCGCCGTGACGCGTAGCTCGACCGGCACGATCCGTATCGTGGCCCGCGACTGGAACAGCGACCTCGTGGAGAACCGCCTCACGGGCACGACGTGGAGCGGCTGGACGACGATCGCCGGCGTCAAGACGCTGGGGCGCCCCGGCATGCTCCGCGCGAGCTCGGGGATGACCTACCTGTTCGTGCGCGGACAGAACGACGCGCTGTGGAAGAGCTCCACGTACGGCACCACGTGGTCCACCTGGCAGCAGCTCGGCGACGTGAACAGGCTCTCGAGCGGTCCCGCCGTGGTCCCCGAGGGGAACGACCTCATGATCCTCGCGCGCGGGCTGGACGACCGGCTGTATACGTTCCTCTACTGATACGGACTTGGCCGGCCTGCCGCGCGCGCGGGGCTACCACACGAGATAGAGGATCGCCGCGGCGGCAGCGACGACGAGCACCGCCCCGGCCAGCACGAGAGCCCAGTCGCGCCGCGGTCCCCTCGCCTCGCGCACTGGCTCGTCGGGTCGCGCGAGTCGCTGCCCGACGGAGGGTGGGAGGACCACGCCCCCCCCGTTCGCCTGCACGGGCGGAGACGGTTCGCCGCCCTCCCCGGCGGCGACGGAGGCGGCCGGCACCGCCGAGGGCGCGAGCGACTCCCCCAGGTCCGGCGGCGACGGGGTCTCCCCGACCGCCGCGCGCGCCGCGTCCTCGTCGGCGGCGAGCCCTTCGAGGTACTCCTCGGTCGGGTCGACGAAACGGAGCAGCGTCTGCCCCACCTGCAACCGGTCTCCGTGGCGCAGCGCCCTCCTCCCCTCCGCGCGGTGACCGTTCACGAGCAAACCGTTCTTGCTGCCCAGGTCGCGCGCAAAGACCTCCGCCCCCTGCCGCGCGACCTCGACGTGCTGCCGGCTCGCGTCCGCGTCGCTGAGCCGGAAATCGCAGCCCTCGTCCCGGCCGAGGACGAGCGGCGCGCTTCCCGAGGTCACCTCCAGTCGCTGCCCCCGCTGGGGCCCCCCCAGCACCTCGAGATACGGGGGCCTCTCGGGGGCTCCGAGCACACCGAGCACCTCGGCCACCATCTGGCGCGCGAAGCTCGCGGTGTCCTTCGGCGCGGTCGCCGGCCGGTCGAGCGCCGAACGGAGCTCGAGCTCGAAGGGGCCGAGGTGAAGACGCTGGCCGGTCGCCACGACGGTCGGCCGGTTGGCCACGAGCCGCACCCCCTCCAGCCAGGTCCCGTTCGTCGAGCCCGGGTCGAGCGCGAGGATCTGTCCGCGCTTCCGCAACAGGCGCAAGTGGACCAGGGAGACGGCGGGATCGGGGAGTCGCACCTCCACCCCCTCGGCGCGGCCGATCAGTACCTCGTCCTGGTCGAAGTGATAGGCATAGGGCACCCCTTCGGCCGTCGGGCTCACCCGTTGCGCAGTCAAGCAGATGGGGCGCGTGGAAGGGGGCACGGGATCCTCGCAGTCCTCGGCTCGAGCCTACTGCGGACCGTGCGTCTTCAGCCACTGCTCGACGCGCGCGCGGTGCTCGGACAGGGCCACGGGGACGCGCTTCAGAAAGGCCTCGTAGTGGACGCGCGCCCCTCGCGCATCCCCCATCGCACCGAGGAGGTCGGCGAGTTCGAGGCGGGCCGCTGGGTAGTCCGGTCGCACGGCGAGAGCCAGCTCGAAGGCCCGTCGCGCGTCGGCCGTCCGCCCGCGCTTCGCCTGGAGGTAGCCGAGGACGAAATGCGCCTCGGCAGCGCGCGGCCTGCGTCGTACAAGCTGCGCGAGCTCCCGCTCTGCGTCCGCCGAGCGCCCCGCGAGGGCCAGCGTGAGCCCCAGCTCGTAGAGGGCCTCCGCATCGCTCGCGTCGGCCTTCAACGCCGACCGCTGAGACGCCTCCGCAGCCTGGAGATCTCCCGCCACGCGGAGTAGCCGTCCCCGGCAGCGATGCGCAGCACCCAGCGCCGGGTCGAGTGCGAGGGCCTGGCGCAGCTCGCGATCGGCCGCCACGCGGTCGCCGAGTTGCAGCCTCAGGCAGCCGAGCTCCGCGCGGGCTTCGGCCAGTCGGGGCGCGAGCGCCACGACCTTCTGCAGCTCCCGTCGACCCGTGGCGAGGTCGCCGAGCTGCAGGAGCGTGAGAACCAGGTTGTACCGGGCGTTCACGTAGCCGGGGTCCACGGCCAACGCCGCGCGAAAGCTCTCGAGGGCCATGGCGAAGTCGTAGCGCTGGAGCAGCACGACCCCGAGGTTATTGTGCGCCTCGGCGAAGTCGGGGTAGGCCACGATCGCCTCGCGGAAGTAGTTCACCGCCGCGTCGTGACTGCCGCGCCGGAAGGCCACGAGGCCGAGCCCGTTCAGCGCCTCGGGGTAACGGGGGTTGTACTCGAGAGCCAGCGTCAGCTCGGCCTCCGCCTCGTCCAACCGATCCGCCGTGAGGAGCTGCGTCGCCCGCCGCTGGTGGAGCGCGGCCTTGGGATTGATGCCTCCGCGGTGCGCGCAGCCGAGCGCGATGGATACCAGGGCAGCGAGCAGCACGACCTTCGTCATCGCGGCACCTCCTGTGATATAGGTTGTCCGCCGTCCGGCTGGAATCGTTGCACGCCGGGCGCGGTGCGAGGCCCCCAATGCCGCCATCCGACCATAGCTGCGAACGCTGCGGCGCGAGCTTTTCCCTACCACCGTCCGTGCAGGAGCGCTATCCCGGCTGGAAGCCCAAGCGCTGCCTGAAGTGCCGCGACGCGGACGGCCCCAAGAAGACCCGCGCCGGCTCCGGCGGGCCCCCCTCCCGGGGCGGTCGCGACGGGGGCATTGGTCGCAGCAGCGGTCGCGCCTCGGTCAGCGCCGAGCTCAACCTCCCCGTGGCGGAGGTGCTCCTCCGCTTCACGGGCGGGCCGACGGAGGGGGTCTTTACCGACGGAGCGTGCTCGGGCAACCCCGGCCCCGGGGGCTGGGGCATGGTCTGGGTGCGGAACAACGAGGTCGTGGCGCAGGACCACGGACACGACCCGCAGACGACCAACAACCGAATGGAGCTCACCGCCCTCATCGCCGCCTATCGGACTCTCCCCGCGGACGTCGAGACGACCGTCTGGACCGACAGCGAGCTCTGCGTGAAGACCTTCACGGAATGGGTCGAGGGCTGGCGCAGAAACGGCTGGCGCCGCAAGGCGGGCCCCATCAAGAACCTGGAGCTCATCCAGGAGCTCTACGCGCTCGTGCAGGCCCACCCGAAGGTCAGCCTGCGGTGGATCAAGGCCCACGACGGAGCGCGCTGGAACGAATACGCCGACTCGCTCGCCACCGCCTACCTACGCAAGGAACTCTGAGCGCGGCCTACCGCGCGCGGCTCGCGCAGTCGTCGCACTGGCAGAGACTTCGCAGCAGCGTGAAGGGGAAGATCCCCGACTGGTGGCCGTCGGTGAAGTGAATCGCCAGCGCGTAGCGACCCACGGAATGGAGCTCCGTGGCCACCACCTTCTCGTCCACTGCCGCGGGGTCCAGGCGCTTCTCGCCCGTCCACTCGTCCACGCAGAGAGCACAGGGGCAGTGGCGCCGGAGGTGCGAGAGCCGCCAGCGGCTCTTGTGCCCGTCGACCCACTCGATCCCGAGAAGGTACTGGTCGAGTTGCTCGATCTTGCGCACCAGCAGGGGTTGGGTGTCGACCGTCATGCTCACGCCTTCCAGGTGAGAGAGAAGGTCTCGAGATAGCTCCCCCGCTCCACGTTCAGAATCGAGAGCTGGGCCGCGACCGCGCCCGCCAGCTCGCGATACGCCTTGGCCGCGGGCGAGTCGGGATGTCCGACGATCACCGGCACGCCCGTGTCGGAGTCCTCGGCCACGAGGGGGTCGATCGGCACGGCCCCGAGGAACGGCACCCCGATGCGTCGGGCGATGCGCTCCCCACCACCGCTGCGGAAGATGTCGTGGCGCTTGTTGCACCCGTCGCAGATGAAGTAGCTCATGGTCTCGATCACCCCGAGGACGGGGACCTTGGTCGTCTCGAACATCGCGATCCCGCGCCGCACGTCGATGAGCGAGATCTCCTGCGGCGTGGTGCAGACCACGGCCCCCGTGATGGGGCACTGCTGCGACAGGGTGAGCTGGATGTCGCCCGTGCCCGGCGGGTAGTCGATGATCAGGTAGTCGAGGGGGCCCCACTCGACGCCGGTCAGGAACTGGCTCACGTAGCCCGAGACCATCGGCCCCCGGAGGATCGCCGCGCGGTCGGGCGGCATGAAAAAGCCGATCGAGATGACCTTCAGGCCGAGCCCCTCGGCCGGGATGATGCGCTGATCGGAGGTGCCGGCGGGCTCCCGTTCCATGCGGATCATGGTGGGGACCGACGGCCCGTAGATGTCGGCGTCCAGGATGCCCACCGTGGCCCCCGTCTGCCGCAGGGCGAGGGCCAGGTTCACGGCGGTCGTGGACTTCGCCACGCCACCCTTTCCCGACGCCACCGCGATGACGTTCTTCACGCCCGAGAGCACCTGCCGCGCCGCGCCGCCGCCCCCGCGCGTCTGGGCGGTCATCTCGACGTGCACCTCTTTCACCCCGTCGAGACGTTCGACGGCCGCGACGCAGGCCGCCTTGAGCTGGTCCTTCACCGGACAGGCCGGGGTCGTCAGCTCCAGCTTGAAGGCCACGCGGCCCTGACGGACCGTGAGCTCCTTGATGAAACCCAGGTCCACGATGCTCTTGCGGAGGTCGGGATCCTGGATCGGACGCAGGGCGCCGATGACGGCGTGTTCGGTGAGACTCATGGCTCGTGCTCGACGGCGGACCAGGCCGCCGCACGGGATGTAGCGCGACCCCTCCCCTCTGTCAATCGACGCACCGGCGAAGCGCGCCGCTCAGGGGATGAGCGAGAAAGGGGCCGTCCAGGAGGCCGCGCCCGAGGCCTCGAGCCGGAGGCGCACGGCTCCCAGGCGATCGGTGCGCAGGAGCGGAATGCGCGCCGCACGATACCGCTCGAGCACCTCCGGGTGCGGAAAGCCGAACGCGTTGTCGAAACCGCACGACACGACGGCCAGCTGCGGTGATATCGCCGCCAGCCAGCTGTCGGTGGAGCTCGTCCGGCTGCCGTGGTGCGAGACCTTCAGAACCGTCGCCCGCAGCGCGTCGCCGTACCGTCGGACGAGAGCCCCTTCGCTATCGGCCTCCACGTCGCCGGCCAGGATCAAGGACGCCCGACCGTGCTCCACGCGCAGGACGATGCTGTTGTCGTTCGTGGAGGCGAAAGGGTCCGCGCAGTGACCTTCCGCGCCGCCCGGCCAGAGCGGACGCACCGTCACCTCCCCACGACGCCAGAGGCGCGGGCGACGCACGGGGACACCGCGACGTCTCGCCCTTTCGAGCAGCGCCTCGTGCAGCGCGCTGGGCTCGTCGTGCCAGCAGGTCCAGAGTTCGTCCACCGGCACACCGTCGAGCACCGCCAGTAGCCCCGCGACGTGGTCGGCGTGCGGATGCGTCGCCACGAGGAGCGACACCCGCTGGACTTTCTGGGCGCGCAGGAACGGTACGACGCGGCGGGCGCCGACGTCGTACGCGCTCCCGGGAACGCCGCCGCCGTCCACGAGCACCGCCTCTCCTCCGGGGAGGCGGAGGTAGATGCTGTCCCCCTGCCCCACGTCGAGGACCGTGGCCTCGAGAGTGCGACCGCTACGGCCGGCGAGCGAAGCCGCGAACGCCGCCGCGAGAAGGAGGCCTCCGAGCGCTCCCATCAGGACGCGCAGCCGCCGCCGCGTGAGGACGGCAAGTCCGACCGCGAGGAGACCCAAGGCGACCGGCCAGCCCGGGCGACAGGCGATCGCCGACCCCGGCAGCGCCGCCGCGTGGTGGGCCATCCGGTCGAGCTGCTCGGCGCTCCACGCGGCCGCCTCGAGCACAGGGGTGGCGACGATGGGGAGCCCGGTTGTGGAGAGGAAGGCGCCTCCGAGGGCCAGGGGCATGACCACCGCGGTGGTCCAGGGGACTGCGAGCAGATTGGCCAGCAATCCCACGACCGAGGTGCTGCCGAAGTGGTGGGCCACGATCGGTGCGGTGAGGAGCGTGGCCGCAGCCGTACCTACGAGGAGGGCGCGCGTCGCCCGCCAGGAACGACGCACCAGGCCGACGGGTCGTGGGTCGCCTCGAGGAGAGGAAAGGGCGACGGCCGTCATGGCGGCGAAGGTCAGCTGGAAGCTCGGACGGAAGAGGTTCACCGGATCGAGCAGGAGCAGGAGCAGCGCGGCAGCGGCCAGCCCTCTCCAGCCATCCCCCGGACGCCCCGCGAGCACCCCGCAGAAGAGCGCGCAGGACATCACGCAGGCCCGGACGGTTGGGCTCTCGGCGCCGGTCAGCGCGGTGTAGAGGATCGCCGCTGCGGCGGCGCCGAGAGCGGCGACCGGCCGCACATCGAGGCGGCCAGCGAGCCAGGGCAGCCGCCTCAGGCTCCAGAGGAGCAGCGCGAAGAGACTGCCCGCCACGAAGGTCAGATGAAGGCCGCTCACGGATAGCAGGTGCACCACTCCCGCACGGGCGAACCGATCCACCTGCTCGCCGCTGAGTTCCTCCCGCGCACCCAGAACGAGCGCGGAGACGATCGCCCGTCCCGCCGACGGAGTCGGGAGAGCCGCGTTGACTCGAGTCGCCACCCGCGCTCGAAGCCGCCTGAGCCACGAGGGCCCGACGGCGTGCGCGAGGAGCGTCTCATCAGGCCGGGCCACCACGACCGCGCCCACGTCTTCCGATAGGCGTCGGAGCTGCGGACTAGGCAGGTCCGGGTTGCGCGGTCCCACCGCCGGGCGCAGGCGTGCCCCCAAGACGACGCGCTCGCCGGGCCAGAGCGTCACCGCGCCGGGGCCCTGATGCAGCTCGACGTGCCCGCAGAGCGGAAGGGAGGCGCCCGCGCGAACGCCGGCCAGGGCGCGAAGTCGCTGCCGGGTTCCGTCGTGCGTCGGCACCGGAAGGTCCGCGACCTCCGCATGGAGCTGCATCGGTTCGCGGGAGACGTGGTGCGCCACGTGGCACGGGGCACGGCGAGGCGCGATGACCACCGAGACGCGCGCGTGACCGGCGAGGAACGCCGCGACCGGCAGGAGCAGCACCCAGCGTCGCCCCCGCGCGGCGAGGGCGGCCAGGCCCAGCACGCACGCACCGACCAGCGCTCTGGTCACGACGGTCCCCGGCAGCGCGGTGCCTGCTCCCGCGAGGATGCCTAGCCCGAAGGAGATGGATAGCCATGGCAAGGCGTGACGCACGATCGCTTCTCGGAGCTTCGTGCGCCGCGTTGCGCGGAGGTCCCCCCCCGGCGCGAGAAATTGACTTGGCGCACGATGGCGTTAGAATTCGTGGGATCTTCACCGCTTGCGGGAGATATATCGACGTGCGGCGAACGCTGTCTCATCTCGCTGTCGCCTGGTGTCTGGCTGCGACGTCCCTCGTCGCCGTCACGGAGAGCCACGCGACCCCCATCAAGGGCCTGCTGCGACTCCCTCCGCGCTACGACGTGCGTGGGACCTCCGGAGCGGCCGGGTATTGGCAGTTCCCGAACGACACGCTCGACATCCTGCCGCCGCTGATGGACGTGCGCCGGTCGATGGTCGTGGTTCTCGACGGAGCGCCGGCGAGTGGCGCTCCCTCCGTGGCGCCGCAGCTCGTGATCGAGGACTCCCGCGTGGTGCCGTCGGTGCTGCCCGTCTCGCCGGGCGCGCGCGTCCGGTTCGTGAATCGCGACCCCGTGACCCACCTACTCGAACCCGTCGGACAGAGCGGCATGGCGCCCCAGCGGGTGGGGCCGGGGGAAACGATCGAACAGACCTTCGCCGCTGCGGGCGCGCACGCCGTGCGTTGCTCCGAAACGCCCCACGTCCAGGCAACCGTGCTCGTCACCCCCCACAAACAGGTGGCTCTGCCCGATGGAACCGGGGCCTTCCGCTTCGCCGACGTTCCGCCGGGGAACTACACGCTCCGCGTCTGGCACCAGGGGCAGTGGATCCACGCGCAGCCCTTCGCCGTGAAGGGAAAGACCGTCGTCGCGGTCGAGGTGCAGTTGCCGCTTCCCAGGCCCGCGGGGCGCGCTGCGGGCGCGCCAAAGGACTAGGCCCATGTGGCTCTCTCGGATCTGGGTATTGGTCCTGGCCATCGCCGTGGCGGTCGGCCTGGCGATCGCCTTCGTTGTGCACCGGCCAGCCGCCCGCGACCTGGCGCGCGCCCACATGCAGAGCCTGGACCACGTGCAGCACAACGCCGACCTGCTCCTGCGACTCGAGGCGCGCGACTGGATCGACTACGCGGCGGGCGTGACGAAGGACCGCGCACTCGTCGAGGTGCTCGAGCAGGCGAGCGACGGCCAGAGGGACGCCAAGGTGTTGCAGTCCCGGGCCAACGCGCGGTTGCTCTACCTCGTGGGACAGATTAAGCCCGAAGACCGCCCCGAGCTGATCGTCGCCCTCGACTTCCGCGGCAAGCACGTCGCGCGCATCGGACCGGGCGAGGAGGTCTTCAAGCCGGGAATCCACGGTCTCGCCGGGTCACCGCTCGTCGAGGCGGCGCTGCGCGGCTACCGGCGCGACGACACGTGGAGCTACGACGGCCGCCTGTTCCTCATGGCCGCCTCCCCGGTGATCTCCAAGGCCAAGGGCCGTTACGTGGGCGCCGTGTTGATCGGACAGGAGGTGAACGCGGGGCTCGCCAAGCAGATCAAGTCCCGCCTGGGGAGCGGCGACGTGGCCTTCTTCCTGCGCGGAAAGATGCTCGCCTCGACCGTCGAGTCCCCGGCTCTGGCGAAGCTCCCGCAGCAGTTCACCAAGCGCCAGGAGGCGATCGCGAAGGCGGGCCGCTCGCCGGCGCTGCAGGTGGGCGAGGGGCGCGATGCGCACACGGTGGTGATGGCGCCGCTCCCCGGAGAGGCCGCCCAGCACGACGCCTTCTACGCCGTGGTGGCTTCCGCGCCCCCGGCTGCGGGAGGGCTGGGCCAGGCCCTCGGACGCCTTCAAGGGGGCGACTGGGGCGAAGCACCCTGGTTGCTCCTCGCCGGGCTGGTGGTCGCGCTGCTCGTCATCGGCGTGGCGCTTCAGATCGTGGAGGTCGAGCGCCCCGTCTCTCGCGTCGACGAAGCGCTGCACAAGGTGGCTCGAGGCGAGGCGCCGCGCGTCGACGAGGGAATTGCAGGTCGGTTGCTGGCTCCGCTCGCCCGCGGCGTGAACGAATGCCTCGCGAAGAGCGCCGCGAAGCGCGCCCCGGCCGCCGCGGGACGCGAGCCCGCCCAGGCCACGGAACCGTCGCACGAGGAGGTCGGCGCCCGGCGCGGCGCAGCGCACGACCTGGACGACGGCGTGGGGCTGCCGCCGCTCAGCCCGATCGGTTCTTCCTCGGGCGGCGCCGGGATCACGAGGCTTCCGTCCTTGCGGCCAGCCACGGGCTCGGGCTCGAGCCCCTCCATTCGGCGGCGACCCGCGCCTCCGCCCGAACCAGAGACTCCCGCCGACTCGATGCCCACCATCGCCGCCGGCGCGCTCCCCCTCGCGGCCCTCGAACCCGAGGAAGCCCCCACGGACCTCGCGCCGCCGCCCTTCCCTTCCCTGCCGCCGCCGGCCTTCGGCGGAGAACCCGGCTACGGCGACACGGGGGTGCTGCGGCTCGACGAGGCGCTGAAGGTCTCCGCTATCCCGACGGGGTCGAGTCCACCGGCCTTTGGCGGCGGAGCGAAGAGCTATCCGGCGGCCGCCTCCCGCTCTCGCTCCGACCTCCCGCACGAGGCGTCCTCCGACTCCCTCCCCGCCGACGTGCAGCCGCCGTTCGGCGGCTTCTCCGAGCCCTTTGCCGCGACGGGGTCGAGCCCTCTCGCGACCGGTTCGTACCCGGCGGAGGGGGTCTTCCCCGTCGAGGGCGACTCGTTCCCGGAGCCCGTGAGCTTCCCCAAGGGCAACGCCTTCGCGTCGGAGCCGTCGATGCCCAGCCTCTCGATGCCGGGAGGCGCGGCAGCGGACTCCTTCTCGATGGAGCCACTCCCCATGCCCTCGGTGAGCGAGCCTGAGGAACTCCTCTCCTCGGTCCGGGTGCGCATTCCCCCGTCGGAGATGGGGGGCTACCAGGGCGCGGACGCGTCGGGAACCGACACCGTGATGTCCTCGATACCAGCCCAGCTGGCCAGGTCAGCGGAGGACGAGCAGCTCGTCACGCCGCCCCCCGAGGAGGGGCTGGAGCCCTATTTCAAGGAGGTCTATAACGACTTCCTCAGCCTCAAGCGGCAGTGCGGCGAGGACGTGTCCAACCTGACCTTCGATCGCTTCGCGGCTAAGCTGCACAAGAATAGGGACAGCCTGATCGAGCGCTACGGCTGCAAGAGCGTCAAGTTCCAGGTCTACATCAAGGACGGCAAGGCGGCCCTCAAGGCCACGCCCCTCAAAGACTGAGAGAACCTTCGTCGGAGAACGTTCGCCCGGCAGCGAGCCAGCCGCGCGCGTCGTCGCCGAACCGACGTCGCACCACGTCCGCGGGCGTGTCGCCGGCGCGGATGAGCGCCTCCAGGCGATCGAGGTGCACGTCCGCGGCCGCTCCGTCGGGGAAACAGGTGGGGAGCCCCTCGCGAGCGGCCTGCACGAGGTCCAGCGCGACGTCGCGCGTGGGCCGCGCCCCCGTGGTCCCCGAAAGCCCCTCGCGCCCGAGCCGGTCGGACAGCGACGCGTAGGCAGCCTCGTCCAGCCCCCCCAGCACCTCGCGCGTGCGCGCCCGTGCGGTCTTGCAGAGCAGCAGCCCGCTCAGCAGCGCGAGCACCGAGGGCACCAGCGCCGGATCCTGGCAGTCCACGCTGCGCACCTCGACGGTGCGCTTGAGCCGGATGTCGGTGAAGATCGTCGAGTTGTGGAGCAGGAAGTCCTCCTCGGTCGGGAAGCGTCCGTCGAAGCCCTCCCGGTTGAAGGTCTCGAAGGTCATCCCCGCGGCATCCACGAGCCCCTCCGGGCGGGCGACGAAGAACATGGGGGCGCGCACCACGTGCTTCACGTAGTCCTCGAAGCCGTAATCGGGCCGCGTGAAACCGGGGAGCAGACCCGAGCGACTCGAGTCCGTGTCCCCCCAGATGGCAGCACGAAACGAGCGATACGCGGTCGGCTGCCCGTCGACGTACGGCGCGTTGGCCAGGATCCCCGCCGCGATGGGAGCGAGGTAGGCCGCGCTGCGCACGAGGTCTGTCCCGAGCGCCGCGTTCTGGTAGTCGAAGGTGACCTGCAGGCTGCAGCTCTGCCGCATCATGCGCCGCCCGTGGCGACCGACCCTCGGGAAGTAGGCGTCCATGATGCGGTAGCGAGGGTTCGCGACGACGAGGCCGATCTCGTCCACCGTGTGGACCGGATTCACGCCCCCATAGAAGAAGTGCAGGTCGAAGCGCTCGGCCAGCCCGTCGAGCAGCGCCAGGAAGGACCGAAGCTGCTCCATGCACTCGCCGAACGTGGGGACCGGGGCGCTCGAGAACTCGAGCTGTCCGCCCGGTTCGACGGAGATCAACCCACCGTCCGGGAGCGGCACCTTGTTGGCCGGGGGATCCCCGCCGAGTGCCCCGCCCGTCCGTCGCGCGACCTCCTCCAGGATCGCCCGGACTCCCGCCGGCCCCTCGTAGCGGAGCGGCGCCAGGTCGCGGCGCGAGACACAGAGCACCTCGTACTCGAAGCCCACGAGGGCGCGGTAGGCCAGCGTGGGGTCCGGCTGAAAAGCAGCCGCCATTTGCGCCGTGGTGAGCATGGAGTCCTCTCTACGCCTCGGAAGAGGGGGAGCCCGGTTTCATCGCACGACGGGGCCGGCTCGAGCAAGGAGGCGTTGACAGCTCTCCGCCCCGCCAGCCACATTCGACCGTCCGAGGAGACACCATGTCGCTCTCGATTCGCCCAGCCACCGTCCGGGACGCCGCGCTCCTCGTGGAGCTCGTGCGCCAGCTCGCGGTCTACGAGAAGGCGCCCGACGCCGTCAGAGCTACGCCCGAGGACTTCGCCCGTTACGGCTTCGGCACCCCGTCCTTCTTCGAGGCCCTGATCGCCGAGTGGAGCGGCCAGCCCGTCGGCTTCGCGCTGTACTTCTTCACCTTCTCGACCTGGACCGGCAAGCCCAGCCTCTACCTCGAGGATCTCTTCGTGCAGCCCGAGGCGCGCGGCCGGGGGATCGGCAAGTCGCTCTTTCTGCGCGTGGCCAGCGAGGCCGTGGCCCGCGGCTGCGAGCGCTACCAGTGGCAGGTGCTCGACTGGAACAGCCCCGCGATCTCCTTTTACGAAGCGATGGGGGCCCTGCCCACGCGCGAATGGGTCCCCTATCGCGTCGAGGGTGAGGCCTTGCGCGCGCTGGCTCGGGAGCCTAACGGGAGCGCCTCGAACCTCCGCGAAGCGTGAGGCGACTAGAGCGTCGAGACGCCACTCAGAGACGACGGCTGCCGTGGCGCGCCGCTACGAGACCCTCGAGCTCCTCCTCGGCGCGGGCGAGCTCTTCTTCTCGCCGGCGGTGATCCCAGCGCTCGTGGTGTCGCTCGACGGCCTTCGCCTCCTGCTCCGCCCCGGCGAGGGCCACGCGCGCGTCTTCCCTGGCCGCCTCACATTCGGACAACCTGCGCCGCCTGTCCGCAACCACCTCGAGCTGCGCGCGGATCTCGCTGGCCAGACGGTCGAGGTAGCGTTGCTGCCGGAGAAGCGTCGCCACGTCGCTGGCCTCGGCCGCGACCCGCCGGCCCTCGGCGTCGCGACGCGCCCGACGGTCGGCGAGCTCCCTCTCGGCGTCGGCCAGCGCCCCTTCCGCCTCCCGCTCCGCCGTCTGCGCCGTCGCGAGCTCCTGCGTCCGCACCTCGCGAATGCGCTGGCGCAGCCCGAGCAGCGCCCGCAGCGGGTAGTCGATCTGTCGCGTCATCCGGATGCTTGTGGCAGCACGCCCTACGCACTAGACTGGAGGATGAAACGACGGAAATGCAAGCCCTTGCCACGCGCTGGCCCGACGGACGGCGCGGAGCGAACGCCACCGGATCGGGCGCCTGACCCATCGCGCCCCGCTGCGACCTCCTGAGCCATGGAACGCGCCATCCTCCAAACCGACGCGGACCGCTACGTCATCGTCGAGTACCTCGCCGAGGGGGGGATGGGCGCCATCTACCTGGGCAAGAAGGTCGGGATGGGCGGCTTCGAGAAGGAGGTAGTGCTCAAGCAGCTCCTCCCCGAGTTCACCTCGCAGCAGGAGTTCATCGATCTCTTTCTCCGCGAGGCCAAGCTCTCCGCGAGCCTCGACCACGCCAACATCATCCACACCATCGATCTCGTCGCCGCCGGGTCCGACTACTTCATCGTCATGGAGTATGTACGCGGCGGGGACCTGCGAACGCTCCTTCGCCGCATCAAGCGCCGTCACCGGCAGCTCGACGCGGCCGCGGCGATGTTCATCGCCCGGGAAGTGCTGAGCGCCCTCGGCTACGCGCACGACAAGAAGAGCAGCGACGGCCAGCCCCTGAAGCTCATCCACCGCGACGTCTCCCCCTCCAACATCATGGTCTCGGGGGCGGGCGAGGTGAAGCTGGCCGACTTCGGCATCGCCAAGGCCTCGACCCACAAGTCCGTCTTCTATCGGGTGAAGGGGAAAGTCGGGTACATGTCGCCCGAACAGGCGCGCGCCGACCGACCGCTCGACCACCGCAGCGACCTCTACTCAGCCGCGGTCTGCCTCTACGAGATGCTGAGCGGCGAGCGGCTCTTCGTGGCCGACCTGCTCACCACCCCCGATCAGATCTACGGGCAGCCGGTCCCCCTGCTCGAGGGGGAGACGCGCATGCCGCGCGGCATCGACGACGTCATGCGCCGGGCCCTGGCCGTCGAGCCGGACGAGCGCTATCAGACCGCGGCCGAGTTCCAGGATGCCCTCGTGCAGGTCGCGTTTCAGAACGGGATGCTCATGGGAGCGCCCGATCTGGCGGCGCACCTGGTGGAGACCTGCGGGAACGACCCGTCGCGCTGGAACCGCGAGGAGGACGCCGACGCCGAGCCCGAGGGAGGCACGCAAGTGCTGACCGAGGATTCGCGCAGCCTCTCAGGGGTCGCGTTGACCAGCGTGATGACGTCGCTCGCGGGTCACGCAGGCCGGGCCGGGGAGGACGGAGCGCCCCGTCGGGAGCGGTCGGAATCCGCCGCCGGGCGTCCCCCGGGGGCGCGACGGGACGGCGGCGGGGCCGGATGGTCGCCGCATGCCGAGGGCCAGAGTCAGCCGGACTTCGACGCCACGGACGTGATGGACTTCGGAGAGGAGCCGCCGGCCAGCAGCGGCGACGCGCTCCCCCTCTTCCCGACCACCAGCTCCTCGGGCCCGCCCCGCTCGGGGGCCGATTCCCAGGAGGGCGTCTCCCAGGACTGGAGCCACGAGGACGACACGACGATCGCCTTCTCCACCACGCGCCAGGCCAAGGCGCTCCCCCGCAAGCCCGCCGCGTCCGAGGAGCTCGTCGAGGTGTCGGCCGACCTGGGGCGACGCACTCCCCCGGCTAGCGCGCGCGACGCCGCGCCCTTCGAGTTCGAGGAGCACACGCGGCAGCTCCGCGGAGGTGTCGCTGCGGCCTCGCGGACCGAGGAACGACCGCACCAGCCGGAGCGTCCACCCGAACGCGCCGCCGCCGAGGTCGCACCCCTGCCGCTCACGCGACGCGCAGCCCCGCGCAGGCCGGCGGAATCGGTAGAGCTCACCGACGCGGGCCCCGCGCCCGTGCGGGTTCCACGTCACGGTGGCCGGTCGCGCCCGCTCCTCGGAGGCTTGCGCACGGCGCTGGGGCGACCATCGCGCGGAGCTCTCCTGGCCGGCGCGCTCCTCCTCCTCGCCCTGGCCGGTTCGATCGTCGTCGCCGTGGGGTTGAGCGGTCCCTCCCTCGTGGAGCCGCGACGGACCGCACCGGATAGCGGCACCACCCTCGCCGCACACGCGCCCCAGAGGCCGCGGGCAGACGCGCAAGCCGCAGCAGACCGAGGCCCCGACGGAACGCGCGCGACCGACCTCGGGGCGCCCGACCTTCGCGCCGACGCCCGGCCCTCCGACAGCCGCCCCCGACCGACGGCCTCGGGCGGCCTGGTAACCGTCGAATCGATTCCCGCCGGAGCCGACGTCTTCCTCGACGGGATCAAGCAGTGCCGGGCCACCTGCACCGTGGAGGGACTCGATCCGAAGCGCGTCTACCTGCTGAGCGTGCGTCGCCCCGGGTACGTGAGCTGGTCCGAGCTCGTGGACCTGCGGGGCCGTCCGCAACCGAGGCGCCGCATCACGCTCACCGCCGAGCCCGACGCGCGTCGCGTGGGCTACGTCGTGGTGCGATCGAATCTGCCCGCCGACGTGTACGTGAACGGGCGGGCGATCGGGCGGGTGAGCACCGAGGGCCGCATCCCGCTCAGGCCCGGCCAATACGAGCTGACGCTGGCACACCCGCGAAGGCGCAAGCGCGTGACGTTCGTGACCGTCGTGCAGCGACAGAAGACCACCCGCACGCGCTGGATCAAGTTGTAGGCGGACGCATCCACGCCCGGTCGAGGAAAGACCGACCCGTTCGTCCCCTACGCGCGCTATTTCTCGAGCATCAGGTAGAGCGTGCTCCCGTCGCGGTAGACGAGCAGCAGGACCTTCCCGCGCGTCTGTCGATAGAGCAGGGAGAACTGCAGGGCGTTCGCGACCGACCGGCGATTCAGCTCGAGGATCACATCCCCCACCTGAAACCCCGCTGCGGCGGAGGCGCTGCGCGGCTCGACCGCCGTCACGAGCACGCCCTCCACGTTGGGCGGCAACCCCAGCTTCTGCCGCACCTCGTCCGTGACCGTCTGCAGTGTCAGTCCACCGAGCGCCCCCTGCGTCTTGTCGAGGCGCGCGATGCGGTCGCTCGGCAGGGTCGCCAGCTCTACGGCCACCGTGAAGACCTCCGCCCCGCGCGCCACGGAGAGGCTCACGCGACGACCGGGTTGCCCGGTCGCGATACGGTTTCGCAGCTTCGCTACCGAGCTCGTGGGCTGACCGTCGATGGCCGTCACGACGTCTCCCCGGCGGAGGCCCGCCTTGGCCGCGGGGCTGCCCGCCTGCACGTCCGCTACGACCACACCGCGCTCCACGGTGAGCCGGAGCGCCTTGGCCAGCTCGGGCGTCAGCGGCTGGATCGCGATTCCCACCCAGCCACGAATGACGCGTCCGTGCTTGAGCAGGCTCTCCATGATCGGTCGCACCATCCCCGTGGGGATCGCGAAGCCGATCCCTTGGCTCCCTCCGCTGCGCGAGAGAATCGCCGTGTTGATCCCCACGAGCTCGCCCCGGAGGTTCACCAGCGCCCCGCCGCTGTTCCCGGGGTTGATGGCGGCATCGGTCTGAATGAAGTCCTCGTAGTCCACAATGCCCATGTCGGCACGGCCCGTGGCGGACACGATCCCGAGCGTGACCGTCTGCCCCACGCCGAACGGGTTACCGATCGCGAGCACCACCTCGGCCAGCCTGAGCCTGGAGGAGTCTCCCAGCGCGATGGGCGTAACGTTGGCGAACGGCTGCTGAAGGCGAAGCACCGCCACATCGCTCTTCGGATCGGAGCCGACCAGCGCCGCCCTGAGCTCGCGGCCGTCCGCGAGAGTCACGCGAATCTCCGACGACTTGGCCACCACGTGATGGTTCGTCAGCACCAGCCCGTCGGCGCTCACGATGACCCCCGACCCAAGGCTCTGGGCCCGCCGTCCCGGTGGTAATCCGAAGGGTGAGTCGTCGGCGCGGGGGAGCGCGGCGTCGGCGTCGCGCGTCGTCGAAATGTTCACCACGCTCTTGACCGCCCGCTCGGCCACGTCGGAGAGCGAGACCTCCGTAGGACCGGTGCGAACCTGGGCAAAGGCGGGGCGAGCGAAGATGGCAGGCCCGGGCGGAGGGGCACGGAACGCCGCCGCATCGTGCGACGCCGCCACCTTGGTCGATTGCGCTTCGGGTCCCCGAGCAGCGCGCTCTCGGCACCCGGCGGGGACGACCAGCAGCGCAAGCACGAACGCCGCATCTCTTGGCCATCGCGGCATGTGACTGGTACCTCCGGTGGAAATCCGGGCGACGAGCCCCTGGAGATCAGACTGGTCGGGCCGAAGGCGCCCGCAGCGCCGCGGCGCCTGCCACGGTGAGCAGGCCGAGCGAGATGCCCCCGAGGAAGAGGTACCCCTCTAGCGCGAGGGCCACGCCAACGGCGAGCAGCGACACGACGACGACCGCGATCACGAAACGCCGCCCGCGCCGTAGCAGGAGCAGGATCCCCGCTACCAGGTCGAGCAGCCCTGTCGCCCCCACGCCCACGCCGATCGCCAGCGGACGGAGCCCCGCGCCGCGGGTCTGCACCTTGCCGCGCTGCTTGAGCTTCGCGAGCTCCTCGGGGCTGACGAGATCCTCGCTTACCGTGGAAAGGTCCTCCGCCCTGATCTGGGCCTGGAACTTCTCGTACCGCGAGCTGAGAGCGAGGCCGCCCCCAATGACCAGGGAGAGCAAGGCCGAGACGAGTAAGAAGATCCCTGCCACGATGCGCATGGTGTTCGGCCCCTGTCGTCGTCCCGATGCACCCGTCCGCATCATTCGGACGCCGCATCGAAGCTCCCATACGGAAAGGGAGGGGTCAAGGCGCGCCCGGTCTGACCAGCGAGGGCGGCCCGCCCGCGAGCGTCGCGCGCGCGACACGCAGTACAGGAAGGGAAGCGCGTGACTCCCGTATCATCGACGGTGACAGCCGTGTGCCGCAGCTCACAATTATGTTGCCCACGTGCAGGCTCTCGTCTAACCTCGGAAGCCGTCGTCCAACGCATCGAACGTTTCTCGCGTACCCCCTCGGCCTCTCGAGGGCCTGCGGTACCAACTCAACTGTAAGGAGGATTGAATGCGCATCGCGGGTGGAGTGGTCCTGTTGCTCGTCGGTATCTGGAGCCTGATCGGCGGTGGGTGCTCGGTCGCCGGAGGTGGGCTGGTCAGCGGCGCGTCGAAGATGACCGGCGAGCTGGCGAAGGCCGCGGAAAAGGCCGGTGCGAAGATGAACGATCCGGCCGCCAAACAAGCGATGGAGAACCTGAAGCAGGCCTCCTCCGCTGGCACGGGCCTGATGGTCGCGGGCGTGGTGATCCTGCTCTCCGGGATCCTGTGCATCGTGGCGGGCATCATGTGCTTCGTGAACAAGGGGAAGATGTTCGGCATCATCGCCCCGGCGCTGGGCATCATAGGCGAGGTGATCTTCTTCGCCATGCTCGCGTTCAACGTAGGAGGGTTGATAAAGATCCTCTTCTACGCCTTCGGAGCGTTCGCAGCGACAAAGATCGGGCAGGAAAGCTAGCGACTCCCTCCACGCCCGTCCCTCCGCTCGTCCCGACCCCGTGAAGCCGAGGGTTCTCGTGACTCACCCCCTGGTCGAAGGGGGGTTGAGTTCGCTCGAGCCACGCTGCGAGCTTCTCGTCGCACCCGGCATCGCCACGACCGAGGCCCTCGGCCGCGCGCTACAGGAGGTGGACGCGCTCATCTGCCTCCTGACCGTGCCGGTGACCGACGACGTGCTCGCCGCCGCTCACCGCCTGAGAGTCGTCGCCAACTATGCCGTCGGCTACGACAACATCGACGTCGCCGCGGCCACGCGCCGGGGGATCTGGGTCTGCAACACCCCGGGGGTGCTGACCGAGGCCACGGCCGACCTGACCTGGGCCGCGCTGCTGGCCGTCACCCGACGCGTGGTCGAGGGAGATCGACTCGTGCGGTCAGGGCAATTCGTCGGCTGGGGGCCGACGCTGCTCCTCGGTACCGAGCTCTCTGGAAAGGTTCTCGGCATCCTCGGCTTCGGAGCCATCGGCCAGGCGGTCGCGCGCCGTGCGGCCGGCTTCGGGCTCACGGTCCTCTACGCGGAGCGTCCGAGCCTACCGTCCTCGTTCGATCTCGGCGGCACGTTCGCCCACGCCGCCCCCTTCGAGGAGCTCCTCTCACGGTCGGACATCCTCTCGATCCACGCGCCGCTGACGCCCGAGACCCGGCATCTGCTCGATGCCCGCGCCCTGGGACGAATGAAACGAACCGCTTACCTCATCAACACGGGACGGGGACCCGTGGTGGACGAGGTCGCGCTCGCACGCGCCCTCGCGGCGGGAGAACTCGCCGGTGCGGCCCTGGACGTCTACGAAAGAGAGCCCGCGCTAGCCGGCGGCCTGGCGGACCTACCCAACGTCGTCCTGCTGCCGCACCTTGGCAGCGCGACCTTCGAGACACGGCGCCGCATGGCCGAGCTCGCCGCAGCGAACGTGCGCGCGGTTCTCGAGGGACGGGTGCCCCCCGCCGCCGTCAACGGGGCCGCGCTCGCCGCTTCTTGCGGGCCGGAACCCGGCTAGCTCTCGCCGGTCCCTTCGACCGCGACTTCGACGGCACCTTCCCGACCGCGGCCCCCGTGGGTGCCTCCACCTGCCACGCCTCGTCGATGCGCTGCACGATCAACGTGCGCGCCGCTTCGAGTCCCAACACGCAGCTCCGACCCTCCACCTCCAGCGTGAGGGGGCCTGCGAAGGGCGCGTGCGCAACCACGGCCAGCCGCGCGCCCGGGACGAGGCCGAGGCCCTTCAGGTACGCGAGCAGCGCCGGGTCCTCGTTCGAACACTGAACCACCGAGGCCCGGCTCCCCGCCGGAAGGCTCGTGAGCCGGAGCCGCTCCACCTCGGCGATCGAGGCGTCTCGGCCGGGGATAGGGTGCCCGTGCGGATCCATGCTCGGCCGTCCAAGGTATTCGTCGAGGAAATTGGCGAGGAGGTCGTCCGTGGCGTGCTCGAGCCGCTCGGCATGCTCGTGCACCTCGGGCCAGGGCATTCCCAGCACCCGGTAGAGAAAGACCTCCCACAGCCGGTGCCGCCGCAAGACGAGGAGCGCCCGCTCGCGTCCCCGCCGCGTGAGAGCCACACCGCGGTACGGACGGTAGGTCACGTGCTTCTGTTCCTCGAGCCGCTTGAGCATCTCGGTCACAGCGGCCGGACTGAGGTCGAGCGCCTCGGCCAGACGCGAGGTCTTCACCGGGGAGCTGTCGAGCGACAGCTGGTAGATGCACTTCAGGTAGTTCTCCGACACCTCGGCTGCGAGCTCGCCCATGGTCCGGCGAGTCTACGCAAACGCCGGAGGATTACAACGACGGCGGGGTCAGCCAGGCGTTGACATCTCACCTCAACGGAACAATAGTTATGGTCATGCGTGATAAATATTTCGGTCCACCTAAATTTTTTACCGAGCGCGAGGCCCCTCCCGGACTGACACGCCGGCGCGCACTCGCCGGCCTCGGGGGCTGGGCAGCCGCGGGACTCTGCCTCGGCGGCGCGGAAACACTCACGGGATGCTTCACTCCCCTCACCTATCGCGCGCGGCGAGACGGGCGCCGCATCCGCATCCCCACCGAGGAGCTCGCCCGACTGCGCCACGCCGACGACCTCCTCGTGGTCCACGCCGAGGGCCTCGGGCCCGCCATCGGCGTGAGACGCCTGGAGGGTGGTGGCCTGAGCGCGCTGCTCCTCTCGTGCAGCCATCGAGGCTGCGCCCTCGACTCCGTCCCCGAGGGGTTCGACTGCCCCTGTCACGGCTCGCAGTTCGACGCGAGCGGGGCCGTGCGTCGAGGCCCGGCCGAGGCGCCCCTGCGCAGGTTGCCAGCGCAGACCGACGCGAATGGCCTCTGGATCACGGTGGGCTCATGAATCGCGTCACGCTCGTCGTCAGCCTGGCGGCCGCCGTGGTCTCCGCCACCCCCTCGGCCCGCGGGGACAGCGCGCCGCCCGCCACCTATCCGGCGCGCTTCGCCCTGCCCGGCCCCGAGGCGGCTCGCACCGCGGAGACGCACGCTGGCTCCTCCGCTCCTCGCCAGACCGAGCCCCTCGTGCGCGGCGGGATCTACGACCGCCCCTATCTCGTCCGTGTCGGCTCGGCGGTCGCCGTCGGTGGCTACATCGATCTGTCGGGCGGCTACCGACGCGAGGAGGGGGTGTCGGACGGCTTCTCCTTCGAGGCCCGCCGCTTCAACATCTTCCTCTCCTCGACGATCACGCGCTTCATCCGGCTGACCTCGGAGCTGGAATTCGAGCACGGGGCGCGCGAGATCGCGCTCGAGACGGCGCTCGTGGACTTACTCTTCCATCATGCCATCAATCTGCGAGCGGGGATCCTCCTCGTGCCGGTGGGGCGCTTCAACATCACGCACGACTCCCCGCGCTACGACGTGGTCGACCGACCGCTCGTCTCGACGCGCATCATTCCCTCCACCTGGTCGGACGTCGGCGGAGGTGTTTTCGGGGCCTTCTATCCGGGGCGTCGGCACCGCCTCACCTACGAGCTCTATCTCGTGAACGGACTCGGCGACGGACTCCTCGCCGCCGACGGCACGCGACTCTCGGAGGGCCGCATGGTCCGGCGTTTCGAGGCCGACAACAACGGCAGCCCCGCGGTGACGGGGCGGCTGGCCTACAGCCCCCCGGGAGGCCTCGAGGTGGCCCTCTCGTTCTATACCGGGGTCTACAACCGCTTCCGGGTGGACGGCCGCGCCGTGGACGACGCGCGCTGGGTCACCGTCCTCGCAGCCGACGCCGAGTTCGAGCGAGGGCGGCTCACGCTGCGAGGCGAAGGCGCGCTCGCCATCCTGGACGTGCCGGGCAGCCTGCGAGACCTGGCAGCCACGCGACAGCTCGGCTTCTTCCTCGAGGGGAGCTACCGCGTCCTTCAGCGCCGGCTGTGGCGCTTCGAACAGGCCTCGCTCGCCGTGACGAGCCGCGTGGAGTTCGTGGACCTGGCCTACGGCTACCGCCGCACGGGCGAGGGTCTCGGCGACGAGGTCACCCGGCTGACTCTCGGCCTCTCGTTCCGCCCGGCGCCGACCACCGCCCTGCGGCTCGTCTACCACCACGACTGGTTGATGGATGCGTTTCACCGACCCTCCCGGGGCGCAGGAGTCCTGGGCGGGCTGGCCACCTACTTCTAGAGGCTCGCGATGTCCACCCACCACCTCACGACCAGCTCACGCGGGTTGCGCAGCCCCCCCCGGCCTCTTCTCGGCCTGCTCCTCGTCGGTGCGGCGGGATGCGGCGCCCTCTTCACCGAGGCGCCCGACGAACGGGAGAGCCTGGACGGCCCCATCCCGGGTCTCACGGGCACTCAGCTCGCCTCCTTCTCGCGTGGCGACGAGGCGTTCAGCGAGACCTTCTCGGCAGAGACCGGCCTCGGGCCCGTCTTCAACCAGCCGTCGTGCAATAGCTGTCATCTCTCCGACGGAAAGGGCCACCCCGCGACGAACCTCGTCCGCTTCGGTCGCGGAGACCCGCTCTCGGCCGCGCGCTTCGACTACCTCAGGCACCTCGGGGGACCGCAGCTGCAGGACCGCGCCGTGCCGGGCTACGAAGCCGAGACACTCCCCTCGGGGGTCACGGGCCTGTCGACTCGCAGCGGCCCCGTGGTGGCCGGGATCGGCCTCGTCGAGGCGATCCCCGAGGCAGAGATCCTGGCGCACGCGGACCCGGAGGACCGCGACGGGGATGGCATCAGGGGCGTTCCCAACTACGTCGTGCCACCCGCGTACATCGAGCCTCTGGACGGTCAGCGCCCGGTGGATGGCAGAGTCCTCGCTCGCTTCGGACGCAAGGCCACCGCGGTCACGTTGCTGCAGCAGACCGTCGGCGCCTACCTGAACGACATGGGCCTCACCACCGACTTCGAGCCCGTGGACGTCTACAACCCTCGGGTCGGCGGACCGAGCGGGGACACGGTCCCCGATCCCGAGGTCCCGGCGCCCACGGTGCGCGACGTCGTGATGTACCTCCGGACCCTGAAGCCCCCGCCGCGGCGCGACGAGGACGACCCCACCGTGCAGCAGGGTGAGCGGGTCTTCCGCAGCGTCGGGTGCGCCACCTGCCACGTTCCGTCGTTAAGAACCGGCGCCAGCCCGATTGCCGCCCTCAGCCATCGCGCGGTGCCGCTCTACTCGGATCTGCTCTTGCACGACCTGGGGCCCGCCCTGGCGGACAACTTCCCCGAAGGACAGGCCACCGGCCGTCAATGGCGCACCACGCCGCTCTGGGGGCTGGGCCTCGTGCGTGCCCTTCTCGGCGGAACCCCGTTCTACCTGCACGACGGGCGCACCTCCAGCCTCGAGGAGGCCATTCGCCTGCACGGCGGCGAGGCCCAGGCCGTGCGTGATCGCTTCGTGCGCCTCCCCGAGGCCGACCGTCAGGCGCTGCTCCGCTTCCTCGATTCGCTATGACGCCCGGCTGCTGGTATCGTCGAGTCGAACGCGTCTTCCGCGATGGGCAAGAGCAGCCGAGGAAAGAAACGACCGCGCTCGTCGGTCGTTCCACCCGAACGCGAGGGCGCGTCCAAGACGGCCTCGGCGCACGAGGTGCGCGCGCCGACGCTCCCCTCTCCGGCGACGTCCGAGGCCGCGAGAGCTGACTCCCCGCCGGTCGGCCTTCCGTCGCGGAGGGACCGCCTCGCCGGCGAACTCGCCGCCGCCTGCGTCGCCACCACCATCCTGCTGACCGTCAGCGGCGCCCCGCTCGTCATGCTCCAGGGAGGAAACCCCACCGTCGGACATCCCGCCCTCGTGGAGCTCTTCACCGTGGGCTCTCTCGGCCGCCTGCTCTTCGGCCTGCATCACTTAGCCGGGCTCCTCCTGCCCCTCTTCGCCCTCTCTGCGGCCGCGCTCCAGGTGCTGCTCGGCGCCGCGCCAGTCGGCCGCCGCCGGTGGCTCGCCCTCACCGCACTGCTCCCCGTCGGGGTCGGACTGAGCTGCTCGGGGAGCCTCCTCCCCGCCGACGAGGCCGCGGGGGCGCTGGCGCTGCGGGCCCACGACCTGCTCGCCCTCCTGCCCGGCCTGTCGGCCGAGGACGGGCGTCGGCTCGTGGCAGAAACGGGGGGGCCCGCCGCGGTCTTCCAGCGCGCGTACTGGATCCACATCGCGCTCCTCCCCGCAGGGTGGATGCTCGCCGCGGTGGCCATCGGACCCCGCTTACCGACGGAGCTCGACCGCGGCCTGGACAGTCCGCGGCTGCGAAGCGGGCTGGCCCTGGCGCTCGTGATCCTCGTCGCCGCGGCGCTCTTCCCGCCCAAGGTGGGTCACCTCTATCAGGGGGCGAACGCGCACGCTCCTGCCACGCTCCCCTGGTTTCTCCTCGCCGCCGCAGCGGGGGACGGCCTCTGGCCGAGCTGGGGCGGGTGGGTCGCGACGCTCGCGCTCTGCGGAGTATTCCTCGCCGGCCTGGTCGTCGCGCGACGGCCGCGCTGGCCGGGTCCCTACCGGCTCCTGGTCGCCATCGGGCTGCTCGGGTTCGGCGCTGCCACGCTCGTCGGATGGCTCCGCCCATGAAGGCCGGCTCCGCCCCCCGCAGGCACCGCAAGACGAACGTCCTCTTGATCGGCCTCATGGCGGGCACCATCGGCGCCGTGCTCGTGACCGACGTGCGCCGTCGAGCCAGCGTCGTCGAGCTACGCACCCCCTCGGGCACCTCCGAACGCTGCGCCTCGTGCCACGAGGCGGGCGCGCGTCGCGACGGCCGTCCGCACCCGGCGATCCCGGGTCACGCGGACCTCCGGCGCTTCGGCTGCACCCCCTGTCACGGCGGCGACGGCCGACGCCTCGACGCGCTGGCCCACGGGCCGGCCCCAGGTGAGGGCCCTGCTCCGTTCTGGCCCAAGGCCCAGCGTCAGCTCGCGTGCGCGCGCTGCCACGTCCCGGGCGGACTTCCCGGCGCCCCGTGGCTCGATCGCGCGCGCGAGGAGTGGCTCGCGGCCGGCTGCGTCGGCTGCCACCGGCCCGGCGGCTCCACGACGGGAGTGGGACCGGATCTCCGCCACCACCGAAGCCTGCCGGAGCGAGAGCTCCGCGAGCTCCTCCTCGACCCTCGCCGACGCCATCCCGAGTCCACCATGTGGCGCCTGACCGACCAGACCTATCGCGGCCGTTTCGGCTCGCGCCCCGCCGGCGAGGAGGCGCTCACCGCGCTCATCGGCTACACCTGGCTGCTCCTGGATTCGCCCCTCCCCTTCCGCAACGCCTGGGCCCGCCGCCCCGAACGGAACCACCAGCCCTGCGGCGCCTGTCATCGTCCCCCCGCCGCGCGCGCGTCCGGCCCCGCACATCGCTGCCGCCTCCTCGCACGCTCCGAATCCTTGCGCTGCGCCCGTTGCCACGCCACGGCCGCCACGGCGCCGCGGCGCCCCGAGGGTTCGTGCCCGCAGGTCGAGGCTGCGCGCCCCCTCTGCAGCACCTGTCACCTCCGCCCCGGGGACGAGCCGCTTCAGCCCCCGGGCCCCGCCGGGCCCTCGCGACCATGACGGCGCCCGACGCCGCCTGGGCTCGATACCGCGCCGCAGCACGCTATCTGGACGACGAGCTGATCCGGCCGGCGCCCCCGGAGCTCCCCGCCTCCCCGACCCGTCGCGCCTGGATGGAGGCGTTTCTCGACGAGCTCGGTCATCCCGAGCGCGGCCTGCCCACCATTCACGTCGCGGCCACCTCGGGCAAGGGCTCCGTCGCCACGATGATCGCGGAGGTGCTCCGAGCCAGCGGTCGCCGCGTCGGCCTGCACACCTCCCCCTATTTGCAGGTCGCCACGGAGAAGCTCTGGGTCGACGGCCGCTACGCGACCGCCGAGGAGCTCCACTCCCTCGCGGAGTGGATTCGCCCCGTCGCGACGCGCTGGAAAAGACCCGAGGTCCCGCTACACGCCCTCGCGAGCACCGCGTGCGTGCTCGAGCACTTCCGTCGACGACGCGTGGAGCTCGCGGTGATCGAAGCCGGGGTGGGCGGACGCGACGACGTGACCAACGTGGTCGAGACCCTGGTGGCCGTCGTCGGCTCCGTCGGCCTCGACCACCAGCGGGTCCTCGGCGAAACCGTCGAGGCCATCGCGGAGCACAAGGCGGGCATCATCCGCGAGAGCTGCCGGGCCGTGGTGCTGGACGGTGCCGCGGTGGTCCCAGCGCGCCGGCGAGCTCACGAGGTCAGCGCCGCCCTTCGCGTAGTGAGGCCGGACGAGGCGCGCACGACCGCGCCGGCAGAGGACGAGCTCGACGGCGACGGCGCGACGCTGGCCTTCCGAGGACGACGCTTCCGGCTCGACGCGCTCCGCCTCGGCCTGCGCGGCGCCTTTCAGGCGCAGAACGCGGCCCTGGCCCTCGCCGCGCTGGAAGAGCTCGACCTCGACGGCGCCTCCATCGACGAGGCCGCCGTGCGCGCTGGGCTCGCCGCAGCCCGCCTACCGGGGCGCGCCGAGCTCCTCCCCCGGGGCGGTCCCAGCCCCTGCCCCGTGCTCCTCGACGGCGCGCATAACGCCGACAAGCTGCGCGCTCTCGAGTCCCTGCTGCGGGCTGCCTCGTCACGCCGGGTCCACCTCGTCGTGGGAGTCCTCGCGGGACGCGCCCTGGAGGAGGCGCTGCGCTCCCTCGCCGCCCGCGCCACGACGGTCGTGGCCACCGAACCCCGCGTCTTCGGCAAGCCCGCCCACCCGGCGCAAGAGCTCGCGCGCGCGCTGGGCTCCGGCGCCAGGGCGATCGCCGATCCGACGGAGGCCTTCGCCGCAGCCGCGGCCGGGGCCGCTCCGTCGGACCTTCTCGTGGTGACCGGGTCGCTCTATCTCGTGGGGGAGCTCAGGGGCCTGTGGTACCGCCCGGAGCAGGTGCTGGCCGAAAGAGCTAGCTGGTACTAGAACGACGTTTCTGAATCTACCGTGTGACGCGAATGTCGTCGATCAGCCAGCCGACGTAGTCGTTGCTGTAGTCGTCCACCGAGTCGAAGACGAAGCGTACCCGGATGCGCTTGCCGGCGAAGGCCGCGAGGCTCAGGTCCCCGGAGGCCTTCCACGAGCGATACGAGGTGCTCTTCGAGTCCTTGCTCCACAGGCTCTGCCAGCTCGAGCTGCCGTCCACGGCCACCTGCACCTCCGTCTTGTCGTAGGCCCCGTCCGAGGCCTGCTCCACGACGCGGTAGTACTGGAACGAGAGCTTGGACCCCTCCGTCACGCCGTCGATCGCCGGCGAGGTGAGCATCCCCTTCGCCGCGCCGCTGGCCTTGTAGGTGCAGCTCGCGTCGTTGCCGAAATACCAGGCCTTGGTCGCCGAGGCGTAGCCCGGGCTGGCACAGGTGCTGCCCGCCGCGAGGTGCCAGAGGCCCGTCGCAGTCCACCCGCTCGTGCTCCCGTCCAGGTTGTCGAAGAAGAGGTCACCGCCCCCTCCGCCGTTCTGCACCGTGAGCGAGCAGCTCGCCTCGGCCGTCGCACCGGACGCGTCCTGGGCGCGCGCCGTGAGCGTCACGGCTCCGTCGGCCACCTGCGTCGTGTTCCAGCTCGTCTTGAAGGGGGCGCTCGACACCGTCCCCACCGACCGCCCGTTGGCGAGGAACGTCACCTTCGTCGCCGTGGCCGACGTGGCCGAGAGCTCGATCGTGCCGCTCACCGTCTTGCCGCAGGACGCCGTGGTGTTCTGCACGGCGAGCGTCCCGCCGCCGCCGCCCGAGCCCACCTTCACCTGAATCGGCGTCTGCGTCGGGTTGTACTTGTTGTCCGTCTCGCCATCCACGTTGCGGTTCGGGTCGTGATACCCCGAGTAGTAGGTCTTGTAGCGCGTGGCCTCGAGCACGCTGCGCCAGGTGCGCTGGCTTCCGTCGAAGAGCGCCACGATGAACTGGCCGAGGCTCGCCCCGCCGCCCTGGATCCACACCTCGATCCCGTTCGTCACGAGGTCCAGGTCCTGGCTCCCTGCCGCCTTGTGGGCGAAGTAGTTCACGCCGTAGTAGTTGAACGACACGCACGAGTTGAAGAACAGGATCTGGTAGCCGCTCTTGAAGTCGGACCGGCTGAAGTTGTAGGGGTCGAGCGGGCCCGATCCGATGTACGAATGTCCGTCGTAGAGGACCACGTCGCCGTTCTTGAAGGCCTGGCGGAAGTAGTCGGTCATCCCCCAGCCCGACTCGGTGCCGAAGACGCTGCGGATCTCGAGCGTGATCTTCTTCGTCGTGCCGCGGCCGGTCACCTCGAACGGGACCTCCAGGTTGATCCACTTGAGCTTGATGTGGTCGTGGATCGCGCGGCGGAAGGCCCGCGTGTCGCTCACGCCCGACGGAAAGCCGCTCTGGCTCACCACCCACTGGTGGAGCTGGTTGAACGTCGCGGTGTAGGTGTTGCCATCGTAGGTGAAGCTGAGGGGGCTGACCTGCGAGCTGGACAGCACCTTCAGCGAGCTGCCCCACTTGTCGCTCAGGTTCTTGAAGAGCTTGAAGTACTCGAGGAAGCCCATGTCGTTCTCGTGCTGCTCGTCGGCCGGGTCGTCGTCGTGGGCCGCGAGGCCCAGAATGTTGTAGACCACGAGCCGCGTCTTCCCGCTCTCGCCGAGCCCGTAGAGCCGGTCGTACTCCGGGTAGCTCGTGGGAGCGGCGCTCGCGGGCGCGATGAATTTCGCGTTCAGCGGCAGGTAGCGGCGGCCGTACTCGCGCTCCGAGAGCTGATTCTCGGCGAGCCCCGTCCGGGCCGCGTTGATCTCCTCCACCTCCTTGGAGATCAGGGCCTGGCAGCCGGTCTCGGCCGGGGACCAGACGTACCAGAAGGAGGAGGCGAAATCTCGGTCGTGCTCCACGTTCTCGACGCACTTCTCGAGGATCTCCGAGACGAAACCCTGGTAGTTCCCCATCAGGAGCGCCACCGAGAGGCTGGTCTTGTCGGCCTTGCTCTTGTGGACGAGCGCTCGCGCCTTGTACGTGTAGCTGACCCGCTGGACGGTACCGATCTTGGTCACCGTGCCGCTCTGCTTCCGCACCAGGTCCAGGCTCTGGCTCGAGAGCTGCGCCGACGCGACGTTGTGCCGGAACTCGCGGTCGTCGACGCTGATCTTCGCGATGCGCAGCGGCCCGAAGGCCGTTCGCACTTGTCGGGAGATCTCGCTCTGAATCGTGGACGCGCTCGCGCCGCTCGCCACGTAGACGTAGCCCTTGAGCTCGAGCGTCCGCTCGACCGCTTCGGCCGAGGTCAGGTCATCGTTCGTGGAGCCCGGAAGCTGCTCCCCGCAGCCCGCGAAGATCAGACCGATCACCGGTAGCGCGGCCGCAAACGGGCCCGCCGCCCTTCGACTGCTAAGAAGCATGTGCGTTTTCCTCTCTCGAGTGCGCCAGGATGTGCTCAAGACTTACGAGGCGGTAGGGCGCTTCTTCCCGATTTTCGAAGAGGGGGGCGGCTGCTCTCGCCGCACCCGGTCGAACGCCTAAAACTTAATATATTTTATGCCGTTACAAACGCAGCGCGAAGCGCCGGGGGGAGGCGACGGGCGTCTCGACTGGCGCCTGACCTAGCCAGCACGCGCAAGATCCGGGCCTCCGGCGGGGCGAAGCCGGGCGGGATCCCCCGGCGAGAGGGACGGGAAACGCCCGCCGAGCTCGTCCGGGTACTCGCGCCAGAGCCTTCCCCACTCGGTGCCGTTCAACCACTCGTCCACGACCTTCTGCCCCCACACCGGGTACCAGACCTGGTCGTGAAAGACCTCGGAGCCGAAGATGAACACCTTCACCAGCGGCGTGTGGAAGAGCGCCTTCTGCATCACCTTGAGCGGGCTGTGCCAGAGCAGCCGCCCGGTCCCGGTGGCGAAGTTCACCCCCACCTCGAAGTTCCAGTTCCAGTTGAGGGCGTCCGTTTCCCCGACGATCTCGATCTCCTCCGGCCGGCCCGTGCCGAGCCCCAGCTCCGTGGCGCGCGCGATGTAACGCAGCGACATGGGGTCGAAGCCCATCATCTTGGCCGCCACCGCGTCGATGGCCACCTGATCGGCCGAGGCCAGAATCACGTTCTTGACGTGCGGGATCATGGTTCGCGGGCCAGGGCCGGCACCCGCCGTCGTTCCGTCCATCACCGCAAACAGGCCCGAGTGGATCTCCTTCTGGATCGTGAGGAGGTCCACCAGCGTGTCGTGAATCCAGGTGTGCGTGTAGTGGCGCTTGAGGTTCAGCAGCCCGCCGAACGCGTTCTTCATCGCCCCGGTGGTCGTGGTGTAGGAGTGCGTCTTCACCGTCGGCAGATGGACGATGTTCTTGCCGAAGAAGTAGTCGGGCAGCGTGATCCCCTCGGGGTAGATCTGCGGCAGCACGAGCATCCGGCCCTTGGGCCGGTAGGTGACCCACGTCATGTCCTCGGGCTTGAAGTTGTACTTCGTCGGGACCCCGTAGCGCGCCAGGATGGGCGCGTACTTGTTCAGCCGCTCCCCCTTGTCGGTGATCGTCACGACCGTCTTGTTATGCACGTCCACGAGGTCCCCGTAGCCTCGGCTCCACAGACCGAGGATGGTGCCCTCGAGCTGCCAGGGGGTCGTGTTCGACGACGGGAAGAAGAGGTGCCAGGAGATGTTGTCTTTCAGGATCGTGGTGCTCTTCGGGTCCAGATGCTTCTCGACCTCGCCGAGCTCGAGCAGTCGACGGTAATCGTCGAGAACCGTCTCCGGTCTCGTCTTGAGCACCACCACTTTGGCTTTCGTGGACATGAGGGTCTCCGAGCTATTGGGCGATGGTTAGCCAAGCACGCCGCGTGGGGGCGTGCAAGGCGCGGGCGCCAGGCGTGCGCGGGAATCTCGGGGTGGAAGGAGTCCGCGGGCTGAGGCGCGTCGCGGGGACCTTAACTGCCTTCGATCTTCACCGTCCAGACCTGCGTCTCCGAGGTATCGCGCAGCTTGAACGTCACCTCGAGCATCTGCGCGCTCGGCTTCAGGCCCGTCACCTCGACGACCGCCTGCGTCTCCCCCGGCGGAATGGCCACGCTCTGCGCGGAGAACTGGACGAACTCGGAGTACCGGTTCTCGATGTCCACGAACATCTTCGTCTCGACCATCTCGCTGAGCACGATCTTCAGGGCGTAGCGCTGCCCCGCCTGAAGCCGAACGTCCGTCTGCGCGAACGGCCGGATGTAGAGCGCGTTCTTCGAGCCCCCGCAGCCCCACCCACCGGCCAGTAGAAGTGCGGCCCCCACCGCAGCCAGCATGAGTCTTCCCTTCATCACGAGCCTCCAAGTCGTCGCCGTCTCGCGGCGAAACGCGCAGCAGTTGAGCATGACCGACCGATGGAGCGCAACCGAAGGGACGACCGCGCGCTAGTCAGAGCCCCGCCGCCGACGCATCGCCGCCCCGAAGAGCAGCAGCCCGATCAGGAGGATCGCCCCGAGCGCCCCGGAACCTCCCTCGGAGGCCCGTCCCACGGCGCAGCCCGCGCCGCCGCGAGGGTAGACGTCCGCCACGCACGGGTCGGTCTCGCCGGCGTCCACGCGGCCGTTGTGGTTCGCGTCCTCGTCCCCGTCGCTCCGGCCGTCCTTGTCCGTGTCGGGATCGAACTCGTCGGTGCACCCCGGGATCTCGATGCGGTCCGGCAGCCCGTCCTTGTCGCTATCCTTGTCCGGCCCCGGCGGCCCACCCTCGGGGCAGCCGTCGCGGTCCTGATAGCCGTCCAGGTCCTCTGGCTCGAGAGGACACCGGTCGTTCCCATCCACCACACCGTCCCGGTCGGTGTCCGGGTGGCAGGGATCCGTCTCTCCGGGGTCCACCTGGCCGTTCCGGTTCCGATCCTCCTGGCCGTCCAGCAACCCGTCCGCGTCCGTGTCGCTGTTGAGGGGATTCAGGCAGCGGTGCCCCTTCTCGAGCACGTCCGGCAGACCGTCCGCGTCGGCGTCGTCCTCGGGGCACCCGTCCTGGTCCTGAATGCCGTCGAAGTCTTCGGGTGTCAGCGCGCAACGGTCCCGCGCGTCCTGGATCCCATCCCCATCGCTGTCCGGCTTCGTCGGGTCGCTCTCGCCCGGGTCTACCTGGCCGTTGTGGTTACGATCCTCCTGGCCGTCCAGCAGCCCGTCGCCGTCGGTGTCCCCGACCAGCCGGTCGGTCTCGTCCTTGTCCAGCTTGCCGTTGCCGTTCGCGTCCTCCACGGCGTCCGGCACGCCGTCGTTGTCGGAGTCCACGTCGCGAAAATCCGGTATCCCATCCTTGTCGGTGTCCACCGGCGGCGTGCCCAGATCGCTGTCTCCGGCCTCGATCGCGTCCGAAATACCGTCGCCGTCCGTCTCGGGATCGAGGTAGTCGGGGACCTTGTCGGCGTCGCTGTCGATCTTCACCGCGGCGTCCTCGTCGACGTCGCTGATCGTGTCGTTGTCGGCGTCGGTGGCCTGCGCCCAGGACCAGCCGGGCGCGAGCCAGAGAAGCGCCGCCAGGATGCAGCTCCCCAGTTCAGACCGGACCCGTCTCGTCATTTGGCATCTCCGGTCTTCTTCGGCGCATCCTTCTTCTCCGGACCGGTCTTCTCGCCATCCGTTCGCTTGACGCGGTCCGACTTGTACTCAACGTGGAAGAGCACGCGGCGATTCCGCGCCATCCCCTCGGTCGTCTGGTTGGTGTCCCAGGGACGCTGCAGCCCCCAGCCGACACCTCGCAGCTTGGTCCGCGGAACCCCCATCTCCCGGAGCACGCGCACCACGTTCATCGCCCGGTTGAAGCTCAGCCACTGATTGTACGCCTCGTTGCCCCGCTGGTCGGCGTGCCCCTCCACGTACACCACGTGAATGGTCTTGGCCTCGATGATGGCCTGCGCCACCTTGCGCAACATCGGCCGGAAGCGCCCCTTCACGTGCCAGGAGTCGAAGTCGAAGTAGATGGCCTCCGAGGTCCAGATCGAGTCCTTGCGGATCACCGCCTTGGGCGTCGGGTCGTCCGGGCACCCGTCGTCGTCCTGATACCCGTTCACCGTCTCCGGCTCGTTGGGGCAGCGATCCTTGTCGCCGTAGATCTTGTCCTTGTCCGGGTCGTCGGGGCACCCGTCGTCGTCCTCGACCCCGTTCTTGTCCTCGGGCTCCGTCGGACACTTGTCGTCCTGGTCGAGGATCCCGTCGGCGTCCTTGTCGGGCTCGGGACAACCGTCCTTGTCCTCCACCCCGTTGAATACCTCGGGCTCGTTCGGGCACTTGTCGTCCTTGTCGAGGATCCCGTCTTTGTCGTTATCCGGGTCAGGGCACCCGTCCTGGTCCTCGAAGCCGTCCTTGTCCTCCGGCTCGAGCGGACACTTGTCGTCCCTGTCCGGCACCCCGTCCTTGTCGTTGTCCGGGTCCGGACAGCCGTCCTCGTCCTGAAAGCCGTCCTTGTCCTCCGGCTCGTTCGGGCACTTGTCGCGGAGGTCCAGGATGCCGTCCCCGTCGTTGTCGGGGTCGGGGCAGCCGTCCCGGTCCTGGAAGCCGTCTCGGTCCTCGGGGTCGAGCGGACACTGGTCGTCCGCGTCGCGGATGCGATCCCCGTCGGCGTCCACGCCACCCGGGTCGTAGGTCACGCTGGCCAGCGCCTGCACCGCGGGCGACCCGTACCCCCCGATGAGGCCGGGCCCCGCCGCAGCCGTCACGGCGAAATCACCGATCGAATAGCGCAGTCCGAACATGGCCTGGCCGGGCGTGCGCTGACTGTCCGAAAAGGGAGCCGCCGCCGCGGCAGCGACGGTGAGCTCGGCCAGCGCGGCCAGGGGCTTCACGATGCGGTACTGCACGCCGAGGCCGAAGAGGAGCTGGTCGTCCACCGCGAGGGTAAAGAGCTCCCGCGCCGGCTGCAGACGATAGCCGAAGTTGAGGTGCGCAGAGAGGGGCCGATACCGATAGCCGAGAGAAAGGCGAGGCTCGAAAGTGAAGCCCCCCCCCGCCGTCGAGTCGTCGCGCGCCGTCGGGATGCGCAGCTCCGCCAGCAGGGCCATGGAGAGCCCCTTGAGCCCGTTGCCGAAGAGCCGCACCTTGGGCACCACGCGCAGGTCACCCAGGCCGCCCTTGGCCACCGCCGTCCCGAAGCTGCCGGCGTCGCCGTTCTGGTAGAAAACCACGGGAAGGGCGAGACCCAGCTCCAGCCGATTCAGGAAGCCGATGCTGGCCCAGAGCTCACCGGCGAAGCGGTTCGCCACGGCGTCGGTCTTGGTGCCGAAGGCCTCGTAGACCAGCGGCTGACGCTGGTAGGTCAGGTTCAGACCCACCCGCGGCACGAGGTGCATGCCGATCTCTGTGCCCTCCAGACTCAGGAGGCCCCCCGCCGTGGCTGCGCCGTGAAAGGACTGCAGGTCGAAATGAAGGTTCCGGGGGGTCTGCTGGGCCCGCGCCGCCTCGCCGCCCAGGGCGCCAAACACCACGACGAGGGCGGCTACGTTGCAGCGGGCCAGGACAGAAGGATGGCGTAGCATCTCGTTCTCTCAACGACTATGATTAGCCAAGCTGTAGGTGCATGATGCTGCCCGATGTGCCGAGGGGGCGCAAGTAATGGGCACCACACCGACCGACGGAGGTCGTCATGACCGAGAATGCGCCCAAGCCAGGCGCCGGCCGGGACTCGGCCATTCTCTGGCGCCGCCCCGGCGCGGATGACGCGGCGACGAACCGCCGCGAGCACGTTCGAACGGAGCTCCAGGCCAGCGTATCGCTGAGCAGCGAGACCAACTTCTACTCCGGCCACATGAACGACGTGAGCGAGGGAGGACTCTTCGTCGCCACCCGCGAGCCGCAGGCGATCGGCACCGTCCTGGTCGTCGAGTTCTCGCTGCCGGACGACGAGCTCACCATCTTCGTCAAGGGCGAGGTCCGCTGGATCCGCGAGGAGGGACCGGGGCCCGAGGGCGTGGCAGGAATGGGGATCCGGTTCCTGAACCTCCACGAGGACGATCGCCAGCGCATCGAGGCCTTCGTGCAGAAGCGCGCCACGATCGTCCACGAAGACGCCCCCGAGGACGCGCCGGAAGGCGCTCCCGAAGACGTCGGCGAAGAATCCTGAGCGGGAGTCCGGCTGGCGCTCGAGCGGGGGTCAGCCGACGCGGCCCTCGCTGGCCAGCCGCGCGCGAAAATCCTCCACCACGGCCTTGAGCCCCTCCTCGAGCGAGACCTTCGGGGTCCAGCCGAGGGCATCTTTCGCGAGCGAGATGTCCGGCTTGCGGCGAACCGGGTCGTCCTTCGGGAGCGGCCGGTTCTCGATGGTCGAGCGCGACCCGGTGAGCTGCACGATGCGGTGAGCCAGCTCCCCGATCGTCTGCTCGTCGGGGTTGCCGAGGTTGACGGGGCGCGCATCCAGGTCCGAGGCCATGAGCCGCACGAAGCCCTCGATGAGGTCCGTCGCGAAGCAGAAGGACCGCGTCTGGCGCCCCTCGCCGTAGACGGTGATCGGCTCTCCACGCAAGGCCTGGACGACGAAGTTCGACACCACGCGACCGTCGTTCTCGTGCATACGCGGGCCGTAGGTGTTGAAGATGCGTGGGATGCGCACGGGGACGGAGTACTGGCGCGCGAAGCTCACCGCCACGGCCTCGGCGCAGCGCTTTCCTTCGTCGTAGCAGGCTCGGGGCCCGATGGGATTCACGTGCCCCCAGTAGGCCTCCGTCTGCGGGTGCACCTCCGGATCCCCGTAGACCTCGGAGGTCGAGGCGATGAGCAGCTTGGCGTGCACCTCGCGGCACATCTCCAGCATGTTCAGCGTGCCGATGACGCACGTCCGGATCGTCCGCACCGGGTTCCGCTGGTAGTGGATCGGCGAGGCGGGACACGCGAGGTGGTACACCTCGTCCACCTCCAGCACGCGCGGGTCGTTCACGTCGCCGCGGACGAGCTCGAAGCGGTGGTCGTCGAGCAGGTGTTCGACGTTCTGCCGCGACCCGGTGAAGAAGTTATCCAGGCACACGACCTCGTGCCCGTCGCGAAGCAACCTCTCGCAGAGATGCGAGCCGAGGAAGCCGGCCCCGCCCGTGACAAGGATTCGCTTTCTCATCTTCTCGCGCTCGATCGTGTGACCGGACCGTCGAAACGGCCGGGACGGAGGCTACTTCACCACCTGAATCGCACCGGCCATCCCCGCGCCGGTCGCCTGACCGTGGAAGCCGCAGTAGTACCCGAAGATCCCCTCGCGGGGGAAGCTGAAACTCGAGGAGGTGCCCGTCGAGACGGTCTTCTTGATCACCTTGTCCGGCCCACAGGCTTGGTTCAGGGGATGGGTCTCGAAGTTGCCCTTGAAGGTCACGGACTGGCCGATCTTGACCTTGATGCAGTTGGGCGAATACGCGGAGCCGGCGGCACCGCCGAACTCGATGACCGCGGAGGTAGCCGTCTTGTCTTCGAAGGCGGTGCAGCTGGCAAAGGACGCGGCGCAGGAGGGCCCGCTTGCGTCCGCGATCCCCTGGTCCTTGCCCGCATCACCCGCCCCGGCGTCAGCGGTCCCCCGGTCGCCCGACCGGGCATCCCGCGTCGGCCCGAGGTCCGCGCCCTTGCCGGCGTCCTGCTTCCCGCCGCTGTCGCCACACCCCACGGCGACCAGCAGGACCAGAGCCAACTCCCCCGTTCGCATGAATGGCCGCATCGCGCTCTCCGTCTGGCATTTGACAACCTAGGTGTAGTCTTGATACACGGACCGGTCAATCCTCGAGACGAATGGAGAGCAAGCGATGGGCTGGGGCGATAACCGACGGTCACCGAAGATGCGGCGCCGCGTGTCGAAGCAGAAGTTCAAGGAACGGATCAAGCGCAACCGGGAGCGCATGCGCGCCGAACGCGCCGCGGCGAAGCGCTAGCAGCGCGGAAGGCCCTAGAAGATACGCTGCGCCGCGCCGGGGCCCTCTGCCGCGGCGGGGCTGCGGTCGTGCTCTTGCGCGGCGAGGCGTCGACACCGTTCGAGGAAACGCTCGGCGAGCGCGTCAACGACCAGGCGACTCACCTGCTGCTGTAGCCGCTTCAGCTTGCCATCCACCGCAAAGGGCGTGGTCCTCTCCGCTCCCTCGCCGTGCAGCTGCGTCGAGAAGAGCAGCGTGCCCGTGCGCACGTCGAGCAGGGTGGCCTCCGCCAACACACTCGCGCGAAGGGTGTAGGCGGGAACGAACGGGACGCCGAGCACCGTGAGCCAGGTCCAGCCGAGGGCGTTGACCCCCGAGCGGTCGACGTACTTGCGGCTGAAGACCACGAGGTACTTGAGCCGATAGCGGGCGGCGACCTCGCGCAGGCTCTCGAGGTGCTGCCCATCCGCGAGTTCGGGAGCGATGTCGCTCACCATGACGAAGAAGCGCGACCGTTCGATGCGGCGAGCCAGCCGCTGCGGAGCGTCGTCCCCCGGGACCAGTCCCGAATAGGCGCGGCGGGTGAAGGGGGCATCGAGGACGACGAGTCCGGCGCGTGCGGGGAACTCCGGTGCGACGGGGGCGTTGATCACCCGCTGCAACACCTCCTCGGAGAGGTTCTCCCGCTCGTAGGGCTTCCGAAAGGGCGATTCCGTCAGCAGCTGAGGCCCCGGAGCCGGCGCGGCCGCCGGCGACACGCCCCGGGCCGCACTGAGCCTGAAGCTGGCCGTACTCGCGCAGCCGGGCAACGGACCTACCGAAGCGAGGACGAGAGCGAGGGCCACGAGCCTGGTACGCATTTGCCGATCTCCGAGCGGGTTCCCTCGTCGAACGCCCGGGCCGGTTCGCCCTTACAGGGGGGGGGCACGTCCTACGCGCCGATGGTTTGCTGATTGCTGCGGCAGCACTCTTGCGATATCTTACGCGCCTCTACCGGCTGCCCAGGCGGGAGACAGCGCACGGCGCTGCGACCGGCGAGCGGATACCCGCCCCGCGGAAGCCGACCTAGCGGAGTATCAGCGAATGATGGCGAAGAGCATCCGGGTTGTGGCCGCCGTGATACAGCGCGAAGGGAAGTACCTCATCACCCAGCGGCGGGAGAACGCATCGCTTCCTCTATTGTGGGAGTTCCCGGGAGGAAGGGTCGAGCCGGGCGAGAGCGACACGCAGGCCCTCCAGCGGGAATTCCGCGAGCGCCTCGGCGCCACGGTCGAGGTGGGTCGGCCGGTGGCGTTTCGGCGCCACGACTACGACGGCTACAGCGTGGAGCTCGTGCTCTACGAAGCCTCCCTCGAGGGCAACCTGCTGGAGGCGATCCGGGTGAAGGACTTCAAGTGGGTCGCGGCCGACGAGTTCTCGCAGTATCCGTTTCCCCCGGCGGACCGGCACACGATGGATGACTTCCAGCTCTTCATCGGCAGCTCGAAGCCCAAGAAGCCGCCCATGGCCTGACGGCCACATCACCCCCTCGCCCCCGTGTCCACCCCAGAGCCCAAGCTTTGGCATAGCCAGACCACGGACCAGATCGCCCGCTACTGGGAGACCGATCTGGAACGCGGGCACACCGCGGCCAACGCCGGCGCCTTGCTGCAGCGCCTCGGTCCCAACGCGCTCGCCGAGAAGCCTCCCCCCTCGCTGTTCGTGCGACTCCTCGGGCAGATCTCGGACGTCACGGTGCTCGCGCTCATCGCTGCGGCGCTCGTGGCCGCCATCCTCGGCTTCCTGCACGGCGAGGGCGGCGCCACCTTCCTCGAACGCTTCGGCGACTCCCTGGCCATCCTGGCCATCGTGATCTTGAACGCCATCCTGGGGCTCGTGCAGGAGAAGCGCGCGGAGCGAGCGCTGTCCGCCCTGCGCACCATGACCAGCCCTCAAGCGCGCGTGGTCCGCAACGGGCAGGTCTGCGTGCTCCCCGCGGCCGAGGTGGTCCCGGGGGACCTGCTCGAGCTGAAGGAGGGCGACACCGTCCCCGCCGATGCGCGGGTGCTCTGGCAGGCCAACCTGGAGGTCACCGAATCGGCGCTGACGGGCGAGTCGTTCCCCGTGGCCAAGGACGCCGACGCTGACCTCTCCGAGGACACGCCGCTCGCCGAACGCAACAACATGGTCTTCATGGGAACGGCCGTGAGCCGGGGCCGAGGCCGGGCGGTCGTGGTGAACACGGGCATGCACACCGAGCTGGGTCGCATCGCCGGCATGCTCGCCTCGATGGACGCCACCGACACGCCCCTTCAGGCGTACCTCAACCGCTTCGGCCGGCAGATCGTCTTCGCCAGCGTCCTCGTCTCGGCCATCGTCTTCATCGCGGGCCTCCTGCAGGGCCGGCAGACGCTGAGCGAGCTCTTCCTGCTCGCCGTCAGCCTGGCCGTGGCTGCCATTCCCGAGGGACTGCCCGCCATCACCACCATCGTCCTCGCCCTCGGAACACAGCGCATGGCGCGCCGCAACGCTCTCGTGCGCCGCCTCCCGGCTGTCGAAGGCCTCGGATCGGCGCAGGTGATCTGCACCGACAAGACCGGGACGCTCACCCAGAATCAGATGACGGTGCGGCAGATCCACGTCTGCGGCGAGACCTACGCCGTCGGCGGTCGGGCTGCGAGCGTGGAGGGCGCGTTCACACGCGCGGAGGAGACCGTCACGCCGAGGGAGACGCCGGGTCTGTGGCGACTTCTGGAGCACGCGGCGTGGGCCCCGGACGTGATCATGGTCGAGAAGGAGGAGCGCCTGGAGCTCTCGGGGAATCCGACCGACTGCGCGCTCCGGGTCGCCGCGCGCAAGGGCGGAGTTCCCGCCGTGGAGCCCAAGCGCGTCATCACCGAGCTCCCCTTCTCGTCCGCGCGCAAGATGGCCACGCTCGTCATCCAAGGAGAGGCAGGCCCCGAGGCCCTGGTGCGGGGCGCACCGGAGATCCTCCTCGATCGCGCCACGGAGGTGCTCGGTCCTGACGGTCTCGTGCCGCTCACCGCCGACGAGCGCGACAGACTGCGCCTCGTCGCGCAGAGCTGGGGCGAGCAGGCGATGCGCGTCGTGGCGCTCGCCGTGCGCACGAAGCAGCCCGAGGACCCGCACGACTGGGAGAAGGACGTCGCGCTTCTCGGCATGGTGGGGATCGTGGACCCCCCGCGGCCCGAGGTCGCGCAGGCCATCCTCGAGGCCCAGCAAGCCGGCATCCAGACGATGATGATCACGGGAGATCATCCCTCGACGGCGCGTGCCATCGGACGAGAGATCAACCTCTACCAGGAAGGAGATCTCGTTCTCACCGGCGGCGAGCTCGACATGATGGACCAGCAGGAGCTCGAGAACCGCGTGGACCGCCTGCGCATCGTGGCCCGCGCCACGCCCCTGCACAAGCTCCGCATCGTCGAGGCACTGAAGGCGCGAGGGCTCGTCTGCGCCATGACCGGCGACGGGGTCAACGACGCGCCAGCCGTGAAGGCCGCGTCGATCGGCGTGGCAATGGGGCGCGCGGGGACCGAGGTGACGAAGGAAGCGGCCGACCTCGTCCTCGCCGACGACAACTACGCGACCATCGTGCACGCCGTCGAGGAAGGGCGGGCGATCTTCACCAACATCAAGAAGTTCATTTACTTCCTCCTCTCCTCGAACACGGGGATCGTGCTGGTCGTGTTCTTCGCCGGCCTCCTCGGCTGGGCCGCCCCTCTCGCGCCGATCCAGATCCTGTGGATCAACCTCGTGACGAACGGCCTCCCGGCGCTCGCTCTCGGCGTGGAACCGCCCGAGCCGCGCCTCATGGCGGCCCAGCCCAGGAACCCGGGGGCGCCCATCCTCGGGCCGCGCGAGTACGGCGCGATGCTGGGCATCGGTCTCGTGATGGCCGTCGCCGCCATGCTGGCCTTCGCCCTCCTCGTCGGCGATCCGACCGACCATCACTCCCCCAAGCTGCGCCTGGCGCAGGCCGGGGCGTTCGCCGTGCTGAGCCTCTCCCCCATGTTTCACGCCTTCAACTGCCGGTCGGCCACCGTGTCCAACTTCACCCTGGGCTGGTTCGGCAACCGCGCCCTCTGGGGAGCTGCCATCGTCGGCGTCGGACTGGTCGGCCTGGCGATCTACGTTCCGGCGCTGCACGAGCTCTTCCGCACCGAGGCCCTCGGCGCGCGCGACCTGGCGCTGGTCTGTGGGCTGAGCGCCGCGCCCCTCGTCATCGGCGAGGCGGTGAAGCTGCTCCAGCGCGCGCCTTCGCGGTCGTAGGCCTTCCGCGCGGGCCGTCGCGGTCAGAAGGGGAGGTAGTCCGGCCCCCGGACGAGCTCCGCCCCTCTGTGGCCGCCGACGGTCATGAGGGCGGCCGCGCCCAGCAAGAGAGCCACGTAGACGGCGCGCAGGACGCCCGCCAGCTGATTCCTGCGGGCCCATCTCAGACCCAGGGCCGCCACACAGCATCCGAAGGAGAGGAGCATCAGGTTCCGATGCACGCTCACGAGGGCCAGGTCTTCGTCCGCCGGCAGCTGACTCGCGCGCAGCATCCCCGTCGCCGCGGCCGGCAGGTAGCTCAGCACCACGGAGACCAGGATGAGAAACCCCGCGCGCGTCCAGGTCACGCGCCCGAAGAGGAGCGCGCCGAGATCCACGACGAGCAGAAGCAGGAGCCATCCGATCGGTAGGTGCACCACCGTGGGATGCAGCTTGCCCACGATCCGAAGCAGGCTCGTCTCACCGGAACCGCTCTTTTCCGCCGCCGTACCCGCCTCCCCCGTCGCTGCACCCGTCGTGGCCGGCCCCGAGCCGTGCGGGGCCGCAGCCCCCTCTGCGCCGGCTCCTTCGGGCGACACCTCCTCGGGCTCGTCGTCAGCAACCTTGGGTGCCGACCGGGCCGGCGCGGCCTTGCCACCGCCGGGTCCCTCGCCCCAGGCCTCGAAGGGGAGCGCGGCGACGGTCAGGAGCACGAGGACGCCACGTTTCATCTCACACCTCGAGCAGGATGCGGTTCGCCGGCAGGTCTAGCCGGGCGGCGTAGACGGGGGAGAGCGGTCGCGTGGACGGGCCCTTGACCACCTTCCCCTCGAGCGTGTAGCGCGACCCGTGCTCGGGGCAGCGAACCAGCTTGAGCTGGGGGTCATACTTCAGCAGGTTCTTCTTGTGCGTGCAGACCGCGTCCACCGCGCGCACCGTCGCGGGCGTGTCCCGGATGAAGAGGATCATGCGGTCCTTGATCCTGACGATGGCAAAGCCCCCCACGGTCTTGAGCTGCGGCACCTTGTCCAGGCTCAGGGCCAGCTTCTTGGCCCAGGCCCGCCGTGGCAGCAGGAGCGCGCCGGCCAGGGTCGCGAGCGTCCCCAGAAAGGAACGGCGGCCGCCGTTCGCACGCGATGGGCACCCGCAGGCTTGGCATGACGGCTCGTTGGCGCAGGTCATCCGAATCTCCCTCTCGAAGCGTGCTGCCGACCCGACGCCCGCGCCACCGCCAGCGACGCTGAAGCCGCCGATGGTACGGCTCACCGACGGGGTTTTGAAGCCCCGGAATCGCCGCGCGCCAGCCGGGCCCAAGGGCGGGTAGCGCTCTACAGCCACCCTCGCTCTGCGAAACTCGTGTACGTTCCGCGCGCCACGACGAGGTGATCCAGGACCGGGATCCCGAGGATCTGCCCCGCCTGCCGGAGCCGGCGCGTCAGCTCCCGGTCCTCCGCGCTGGGCTCCGGATCGCCGCTTGGGTGATTGTGCGCCACGATCACGGCCGCGGCCTGCTCGCGCACCGCCGGCGCGAAGACCTCGCGCGGGTGCACCTCCACCGAGCTCACGCTCCCCTGCGCGACCTGCAGGACCGCGAGAGGCCGGTGCTTGGCGTCGAGCGACAGCACGACGAAGACCTCTTGCCGTCGCGACGCCAGGTGGGGGCGGAACCAGTGATACGCGTCGCGCGCACCCGTCACGCGCGGCCCGGGGCGTTGCGCGAGCGCCAGGCTCCGCCGGCCCAACTCCATCACGGCCACGAGGGCAGAAGCCCGAGCCCAGCCCACACCCGCCAGGGTCTGAAGCTCCACCGCGCGACAGCGCTGCAGCCCCTCGAGCCCGCCGAAGCGCGCCAGCAACGCCTGCGACAGGGCCAACACCCCGCCCGACCCCCGACCACCCGTCCCGAGGACGAGCGCCAGGAGCTCGGCGTCATCCAGCGCCTCGGCGCCCGCGCGAGATAGCCTCTCCCGCGGGCGCTCGCCTCCAAGCCACGCTGCTCCACTCGCCATGCCGACGGAAAGGAGCAAGCCTCGTGCCGCGACCACCACAACGCGATCAACCTATTCCGCGCCGGATGTTTTCCGCGCGACCCCCCGGCTCCCGCGGCGCGCCCCGTCCGACTATCGGTCCGGTCCGGACGGATGCCGGACGCCGGGCCCTCCGTCGGGCGCGCCGGAAACGCCCCCGTCCGCAACCGGACCGGCCGCGGTCAGGACCGTCACCGCCGTCCCCACGGAGACGGCCGTGCCGGCGGGCGGCTCGCTCCCCAGCACCGCCCCCACGGGCACCTCCGCACCTGTCTCCTCCCGCACGGCCCCCACGGTCAAACCCTGCCCGCGCAGCCGCTCGTGCGCCTCGGCGAGGCTCGCGCGCGAAAGAGGCGGCACGGTGGTCCTCGCCGGCCCGTCGGACAGAACCACCTCCACCACGTTTCCAGGCGCTACCGCCGTCCCGGCCAGCGGCGCCTGCTGCGCTACGGCCCCCTTCACCACGAGATCGTCTGGGGCGAGCCCGAGCACCTCGAGCGCCAGTCCCTGCTCGGCCGCGACGCCGCGCGCCGCCGAGAGCGTGAGCCCGACAACCGCCGGGACCCGCGCAGCGCTGCCACGGTAATGCTCGTGGTAGTAGTGAAGACCGCCCACCACGAGACCCGAGGCGATCGCGGCCACCACCGCCACGAGCCCCGAGCGGGATGGGGCTAGCTCTCCGGTGTGGACCTCGCGATAGGGTTCGTCGCTCCAGGACACGCGCGCATCTTACCAGCGCGGCCCGGCCCGGGGGCTCGAAACCGGCCTTCGCGCAGCTCGCGGAGCTTGAGCTTTGGGTACGGACGTTGTAGCCAGGCAGAGGGCGAACCAAGACCCACCGCAAGGAGAACGGCCGTGGACGAACCCGTTGGACCCCGCTTCACCGATCCCCAGGGGCTAGCCCCCGGCCGCTTCTGCACGCTCATCAACATCGGGCATACGGCCGAGTTCTTCGCGCTCGATTTCCGGGCGGTCACCCCCGAGGGGGAGGCGTGCCTGCTCGGTCGGTTCTTCCTCACACCGCAGCACGCAAAGCGCCTGATGCACGCGCTCGCGGAGAACGTCGGCGGCTTCGAGCAGGAGTACGGGCTCATCGAACCCAACCCGAACGCCGCCGCGAACGAGCCCTCGGCCAACTAGGAAGGTGTCTTTCACCATCGGAGACGAGCTCGAGCGGCTCCTCTGGTCGGTGGCCGAGGAGGTCTTCGGCCCGCGCGCCACGACCCCGCAGGCGGTGGCCAGCGCCGCTCTGACGCTCTCCGACCGCTACAACGCGGGGCGGGCCCCCGACCCGAGACAGAGCGACCCGCAAGCCCTCGTCGCGCAGCTTCTCTTCTTCACTCCCGCCGACCTGGCGAAGGTCACCTTCCCGCTGGCGGAGCTGGCCGCGCGAGGGCGCCTGCCCGGAGGTCCCCTGCGGATCCTGGACCTGGGCGCGGGCTGCGGAGCGCAATCCCTTGGTCTGCTGACCCGACTCGGGGAAGAGAACCCGCCGCGGGAGGTGCGCGTGGACGCCCTCGACGAGAATGCGGCCGCCTTGCGACTCATGGCGCGCGTCCTCGAGCGCGGCGCGGCGACGGCGCTCGCGGGGGCGAAGGTGGACCTACGCACGCATCCCCAGTCCGTGCTGCGTCCGCTCCCGGCCGGCGCCTCCTACGATTTGATCCTGGCCGGCAGCCTGCTCGCCGAGCTGCCGGAAGCTCACCACGCCCCTCTCGCCCGAAGCTGGCTCGATCGGCTGACGGATCGCGGCTACCTGATCATCCTCGAGCCCGCGCTGCGCGAGACGGCCCGCGCGCTCCACCGGCTTCGAGCGGCTCTCGTCGAGGGTGGCGCGCACCTCTTCGCGCCCTGCACCCACGAGGGCCCGTGCCCCGCGTTGCTCGACGAGCGCGACTGGTGCCACGAGGCACGCGCCTTTCACGCGCCCCCGAGGCTCGCGGAGCTGTCGCGCCTCACCGGCCTGCGGCGTCACGACCTCAAGTGGTCGTACCTCACCGTCGGCCGCGCGCGGGCCAACGTAGGCGACCTGCGCCCCGACGCCGAGCGCGTGGTGAGCGCCCCTCTCGCCACGAAGGGCAAGACGGAGTTCTTCTTCTGCGGCGCAGCCGGTCGCCGACGAGTGGTCCGACTGGACCGGCATCGCGGGCCGGACAACGCGGCCTTCGACCAGCTCGACCGAGGCCGGCTCGTCTGGTGCGCCGCGTCGCGCCCCGGTGAAGCGCTTCACCGCATCGAGCGGTCCACTACTGTCCTCGCCGAGGACCCGGCCGGCGGCGGCGATGACTGACTCCTCGACGTGCTCCTCGGCCGTGGCGCCGACTCGAGCCGCGCGATAGACTCGGCCCCTGACCTCAGAGCGAGGGAGGGGGGTCCATGCGCTGGAGGGTGGAGTACTCGACCGCGGAAGACCTTCACGCGCACCTCGCCGAGAACGCCGCGCGAGGCGCCGTCCTGCTCCCCGTCCCCGACGGCTCGCCCGAGGAGCTCCGGCAGTTCGCTCGCGTGGAGCTCGAGCTTCGCGCCGGCGACTGGAGCGGGTGTGCCGCGGGCGAGCTCTTGCAGCTCATCCCCGGGGTGGGGGCGGTCATCCGTGTCTTCGAGCTCGACGCGCTCTCGTCTCTCCCGCCCCAGGGCGCCACGCCTCCGTCGGGAAAAGCCCCCGAGGTGCGAGCGCTCCACGAGGAAGCCGCGACGCTCGAGGGGTCGGCCGGGCCCAGCGGCGACGGCCTCCCGGCCACCGACGGAAGCGACGGAAGCGACGACCACGAACGGGTCCTCGGACAGCACTACCTGCCAAAGGGCAGCACGGTCCTCTCCTGGCCCGTCGAAAAGCTCCAGGTCGAGTGGCCGACGCTCTCGGTGGCCGAAAAGATCCGCGTCGCGCGGTACGGCAAGCGCCCCGCGCGCGCCATCGCCCTGCGCAGCAACGACAAGAACCTGCACGCCTTCGTCCTGGCCAACGCGGGAGTTTCAGTGGAGGAGGTCGCGCACCTCGCGGGGATGGCCGGCGCCGACCCCGCCGTGCTGCTTCGCATCGCCGGGACCCCGGAGTGGCTAGGGCACACGGCGGTCGTCCGCAACCTCGTTTGTCACCCGAAGATGCCGCTGCCGCAGGTCGTGCGGCTCCTCGATCACTTGCCGTCGGATGAGATCCGTCGCCTGACGAGCAGCGGGCGCGTCCGCGCGGCCCTGAAGCGCGAGATGATCAAGAAGCTGGAGCGTCGAGGCGGGCGTTAGGCTTCGTGCCGGCCGCATCGCTCGCCGCGCCGCCCGCGTGCATCTCCGTGTCCACGATCCGTGTGGGTTCGAGGGTCAGTTCCTCGGTCTCGTCCAGGCCGTCGTCACCGTCGGCCTCCATCACCTCGATCACGAGATCCTCGGCGTCCAGCCAGTCGATGACCTCGTCGCAGAGGGGTGCCCGACGCTCGGCGTCCCGACGCTCCTCGAGCGAGACCCGCTCGCCACCTTCCCCCGTACGCCGGTCGTTCCAGCGCCTGTCGCGCGCCAGGGTCTGTCGCAGCGCCTCGACGGTCCGCGGCATCGGACGCAGGCGAAAGCCGCGGGCCGCGCAGTTGTGGCACATGGGGATCCAGGCCGACTGGAACTCGACGAGGCGCAGGTTCTCGCGGCGTCGGTCGCTGCAGATGGCGCACACCGATCCGATGCCGACGGGCCGGCTCTCGGCCCACCGCAGGTAGCAGATCGGACACCGCCCACGCCGAAGCGTCGTCACCCGCGCCCCGCACGCCTCGCACCGCAGCATCATCACATCGTCGGAAGCAGCGTCTCGTTGGTCAGACATGCCCCCAGCTTACGGGGCCGCTTTCGAGGAGCAACTTTTTCGCCTTTTTTGCCCCGGCCGGCCGAGGCCCCTAACGTGGCGGAGACCGGGAGGTGAATCGATGACCGTCTCTGCTCGCCTGGGGATCGCCCTGTCCGCCTTCGCCGTGCTCCTCGGCGCCGACTCCTGTCCGCTGCGGCTCGGCGACGGCACGACGAGCCCGAGCGCAAGCTCGGGGACAGCGCTCGACCTCGGGGGCACGCAGGGGGCGACCTGGACGGTCACGAGCGAGCGCCTCCTCACCGCCACGCTTCGAAGCGCGGGCCGGGTGGCCGCGAAGACCACCGAGCTCTCGCCAGGCGTGGTCACGCTCCTCGGCCAGACCATCGACGTGGGAAGCCTCTGCTGGCGCAACGACGTGGTCTGCCCGCAGCAGGTGCTGCCGGCCGCCTTGCCGCTCGTGCAGCCCGAGGGGTCCTCCGCCCGCCCCGTGCTGGGCTTCAACCGGCGCGGCCCTCTCGCGAGGTGGCCGGCGGGAATGGGTCTCGCGGCGCTGCTCGACGGGCGCGAACTGAGCGCCCAGCTCGCCTCTGGCTCGGCCGCCGAGGGACCCTGCGCGCTCGGCCCTGCCTCGATGATCCTCGCCACCGCCGAGGACGGCGACCCCTCGGCGAGCGTCACCGGCGACGCCGGAGCGCAGGCGCGGCGCACGACCCGCCTGCGCGGACGCATCACGGTGGCCTACGACGGCGGCTGCGTGAGCTACGGGGGGAGCGGGCTGGTCGAGGCTGGAAGCTCGCTCGAGCTGAGCGTGGGCTTTACCGCCACGCGGGACTGAGCGCGGCCAGGCCGTTCGTTCGGAGATCAGACTGCGTGAGGGACGAGAACCAGGGGGGGAGGAGTGAGCCCAGAAGGACTTGAACCTTCAACCTCCGGATTAAGAGTCCGCTGCTCTACCAATTGAGCTATGGGCCCGGAAGCGTCGAAACACGGCACCCGACGCAGGTGCTGATATATCCGTCGACTGCCGACGTGTCAAGCACCGACGCGCGGTGCCACTCATCGGCGGTGCTCCTTGCGTGGCGCGCCCGGGGTGACTCGAACACCCGGCCTGCGGCTTCGAAGGCCGACGCTCTATCCGACTGAGCTACGGGCGCAAAATACGGTCGCAGTATGCCGGCCCCGACGAGCGGCCGTCAAGGGTCGTCACCGTCAGGGCTTGCAGAGTCCGCTCACCACGTCGCAGTTCAGGCCCGTGGGACACGACACAAAGAGGTCGCAGATGAAGCCGCACGCGTCCTTGCCGCCGACGTCCAGGATGCACTGCGCCTCGGTACCGAGGGGCGAACCACTGCAGATGCCGTTCGGGTTCGAGCAGTACTTGGTGCAGAAGCCCTTCGTCGTGGTGGTGCCGAAGCTGCCGCAGAAGAGGTTGAGGCTCGCGTTGCACTTCACGTCGTTGTTGCAGAGCTCGCCGAACTTGGCGTACTTGCCGCACAGGCAGAGGTCCTTGGCGTCCTTCGACGAGTAGGTGCACTCCGTGGCGTAGTCGTAACCGCCCCCTTTGCAGAGCGTCGTGCAGTCCGAGGACTTCCAGGCGCCGTTCTCGCAGAAGCGCAGGTTGCTCTTGTCCTGGCACTTGGTCTCGCCGGCGGTGCAGGTCGTGGACTTGCAGTCGGCCGGACACGAGAGGACCGTCTCGCCCTGGTCGCATACGCCGTTGCCGCACTTGTTCGGGGTCCCTTGGTCGCACCGGCCGACGCACTTGTCCGGCCGCACCGTCGTGTCCGGCAGGATCACCAGCCCGTCGGTAGGCGTCGAGCCATCCCCGGGGCCGCTCCCGTCTTGTCCGCTGCCCCCGTCGGGCTTCACGCTTCCCGTATCGGGCTTCGGTTCGCAGCCGGCGACCCCCTGAGGACAGGTCCCCTCGCGCACGCAGACGTTCGCCTTGTTGCACTCGTAGCCGTCGGGACACTGCGGGCTGCCCCGGTTGCAGAGGAACGGAGCGTCGCCGAGGTTGATGCCGCAACCCGCCGCACCCGCGCAGAGAGCCGCCACGAAATACCACCGCATGGCTGATGTCCTTGTGGCCATCGAACCGCCTGTCTACAACGAAAGGGGAACCGCTTTCAACCCTTGCCCCTACGCCCCGGACCCGAGGCGCCGGGCCAGCTATCCCCCGCGCCGCGCCAGCTCGAGCCGGGCACGCCCCAGCTCCTCGAGCACGATCCGCTCGAAGAAGAGCGTGGGCCAGTACCCTTCGAAGCGGCGGCCGTTGATGAAGAAGCCCGGGGTCCCACGAACTTTCAGGGTCCGGGCCAGGTCGGCGTCCGCCTTGACCTCCGCGATGCCCTGCGGGCTATCGAGGGCGGCGCGAAAGCGCGCCTGGTCCAGTCCGACCACCTGGGCGACCCGTTCGAGGTCGGCTCTCTCGAGCTTCCCCTGCAGCTCGTAGAGCCTGTCCGCGTAGGCGAGGAACTTCCCCTGCGCGTGCGCGGCGAGGGCGGCCCGGCCGGGAAGGTCGTCCCGCGGATACTGCTTGAAGACCCACCGCACCCCCTTCGGGTAGCGCGCCAGGATATCCTGCCTCGTGCGCACGTTCTTCGCGCAATAACGGCAGTAGAAGTCCGCAAACTCCACGATCGTCACCGGCGCGTCCGCCGGCCCGACGGAGGGGCTGCTGCCCAGGGCCACCGGCACGCGCACCGCTCGCTCCGCGGCCCCCGCCGGCGCGAGCTCCTCGGGGTGCTTCTGCCGGTAGGCCAGAAACGCCACGATGCCCAGCGTCGACATCCCGAGCACGCCGGCCACGACCGGCACCTTGATCGTCATTCCGCGCTCCCGATCATCCTTGCCGCGGGCCATCCCCCCGGACGCCACATCATGCACAGCGTCCCTCGCCGAGTCGAGAGGATCCACCAGGCCGGGCCGTCCCACCCTTGGCGCGGGCGCCCGGCTGTGGTAGGGACCCAGGGAGATGATCGGAAAGCGCCTCGCCGCCTACACCATCGTGGTCGCCCTCGCCGGCGGCCTTGTGACCTTCTACGTCCGGGCCGTCCGCAGCACGCGAGGCGTCGAAGCCAACGCCTGCCGCGCGATGGAGCCGGAGACCCAGGACACTCCGGCGCCCGGCTTCACGCTGACGGACCTCGCAGGCAAGAAGCAGAGCCTCTCCGATCACAAGGGCAAGGCCGTGCTCCTCCACTTCTGGTTCACGGATTGTCCACCCTGCCTCGAGGAGCTCCCCTCGCTCCTCCGCATGCAGTCGCAGCTCGTGGGACGCAAGGACTTCACGCTCCTGACGGTGAGCGTGGACGACTCGGCCAGCAAGGTGAAGGAGTTCATCGCCAAGAACCACGTGGCGGGCCTGAGCATTCTGCACGACGCCGAACGGCGCGTCCCGGCGCGCTACGGCACGGAGAAGTTTCCCGAGAGCTACCTCATCGACCGCGAGGGACGCATTCGCTACCGGTTCGTGAACCAGCGCAACTGGACGAGCGCCCCGGCGCTGGCCTGCATCCAGTCCGTCCTGAACTGACGCGCGGAGCCCGCGCGGGCCCTCAGAAGGGATTTCCGAGGAGCACGTGGAACTCGTGGCTCCCCTCTTCCATCAGCCCCTTCGCATACCCTACGCGCAGCGTCATCGGCAACACGTAGAACATCACGCCTTCGAGCAGCACCTCCCCCCCGACGCCCACCTTCAGCTCCGACGGCTTCAGGTGGCCGAAGAAGGCGTTGCCCACGTCGCAGAAGGCCGCGAGGTGCACGTGGTTGGCGTAGATCGGCAGCGACGACACCCCCTTCTCGATGTTGAAGAGCGGGAAGCGGTACTCCGCGTTCATCAGGTGATACTGGTCGCCAGCCACCGTACCGGGCGCGTAGCCGCGCAAGAAGAGCCCGCCCACCGACGACTGGTCGAGGAGCGCGGTCACGAGGTTCTGCTCCGGGAAGCCGCCGAGGAAGAAGATCCCGCGCCGCCGCAGGTCGCCGCGACCGATGCCGCCGCCGAAGCCCAGCGCCAGCACGTGGTCGCGTCGCCACGGCATGGGGATGTACTCGGTCCAGCTCCAGTTGAGCTGGGCCACGAAGTAGTCGCTGCCGAAGGCGGCGTGGTCGGCGCGCATCGACAGGCTGACCTGCCTTCCCCGCTCGGTGCTCACCGACCAGGTGTAGCGTTCGACGTTCCGGTAGGTGGCGCCGAAGGAGATCCCCGAGAGGAAGCCCACCTCGGGGTACTGGGGACTCATCATCCCGGGCCGCACGAGGAGCTCCTCGCGATCCGCGTCGGCGTGCCGCATCCAGCTCGCGCGGTAGCCGAGCGACAGCGACACCGTGTGCAACGGGAGCCTGAGGACCGGTAGCCCGACCGAAGCGCCGAGGCTGTAGCCCTGCTCGCGGTAGTTGCGGCGCTGCCCGTCCACGACGAGGCCGCCGCGGGGGCTCTCGTAGCGCGAGGTGTCGAGGCGCAGCGCAGGCCAGAGGCGCCCGTAGCCGTACGTCAGGGCGTAGCTCGGATAGCCTCTGGTCACGCTGGCCGAGGCGTTGACCGCGTAGCTGTGCCAGCCCGCCACGTCGCCCCCGCGGACGTTCAGCCCGAGGGTCGTGCCGTACGCGTCGCTCCCCACCGAGAAGAACCAGGAGCGCGGGTAGAGCGTGCCGAGCGGACTGTACGGGCGCGCGGGGTAGTCGGGCCCCGCGGGGACCTTCACCGGGGCGGGCCGCGTGTCCACGTACGGCAGAGGCTCGAGGAGGCGCTCCTCCCGCAGCTCCATGCGGTGGAGGTCGTAGCCCCTGGCCGAGAAGCCGACGTAGTAGAGCGTGCGCTCGTCGGGCGTGACGGCCGGCGTGAAGGCCCCGCCGAGGACGTTCGTGACCTGCCGCAGGCGCCGCGCGTCCAGGTCGTAGCGATACACGTTGAAGATCCCCGTGCGGTCCGAGCTGAAGTAGACGCGACGGCCGTCGGGCGAGAAGTGAGGGTCCACGTCGAGCGCGCGGTCCCGCGTCACGTCCTCGAGCTTCCTCGTCGTGAGGTCCAGGATCTGGATGTCGCGAAGCCCCCCCGCCCTCCAGCGCGAGAAGACGACGCGCCGACCGTCGGGGCTGAAGCGCGGCCCGAAGAACTGGTCCCCGTTCGCGCCGGCGAGAAGCAGGCGCGGTCTGCCGCCGTCGAAGGAGACGGCCTTGAGCCGGTGGTCCCCGAGTTCGTTCGCCACGTACACCACCGTGCGACCGTCGGGAGAGACGACCGGGTCCCGCGCGCGCTCGCCGAAGGTCAGGCGCCGGACCGTGCCGGCCGAGCGCCGGCGCACGTACAGATCGTGGTAGCTGTAGAAGCTGCGCCAGACCGCCGGCTGTTCGTAGACCAGGAAGCGCCGATCGGGTGTGAACGAGGTGGTGTCTCCGCCGAGGCTCTGGACGCGCTCCACCTCGCGCCCCGTCGCGGTGTCGAGCACCGTCACGTAGGTTCGGTCGTGACCGTCGTCGTGGACGAAGACCAGCTCGCGCCCGTCGTCGGAGAGGCGGGGCGCCTGGCAGCTCTCGCCGTGGTCGGTGACCTTCACCGAGGCCGTGACCCCCCGCCGCGCGACGAGTCCCCGCTGGAGCGCGTAGACTCGCCTCAGGTACTCGGTGAAGTCCGCGTAGAGCTCGGCGAAGGTCCTACCGAAGACGGCCTGCGCGACGCGGTTCAGCTGGTAAGGGAGCGCCCCGCGCGTGGCAGTCCCCCCCTCGCCCCCGTAGATGTGGCTCACCCGCGCGAGCGCGTCCTCGCCAAACCGGTCCGCGAGGTACTTCAGGAAGCGGCTGCCGTAGAGGTAGGGGACCACGCCGCGCGGGTAGTAGCGGGTCGAGGAGCTGATCTGGTCGAAGGTCAGAAACCTTCCCTCGAGCACGGCGGCCCGCAGGTGCATGTCGAAGATGCTGGAACGCACGCGTCCGCCGGCCGTCCGCGCGGACTCGTGGTGCGTCGCGAGCCCCTCGATGAACCAGCGCGGCTGGAGCTGGTTCGGGGCCCAGCTCTTGCCGAAGATGGCGTTCACGAGCCGCGGAAGGCCGTGGATCGTGTCGATGTGCAGGATGTGCGCGTACTCGTGGGCGATGAGCCCGTACATCCAGTGGTCGTAGTCGTTCAGGCTGCTCAGCGAGTCCGGGCCAGTGACGTAGGCGCGGATCACGTTGTAGGGCACTACCTGGGCCGACCCGTTGGCTCCGTCGGTGTCGTCGGTGACGACGATGTGCGTGCGCTCGCGCGGGGCGTGGCGAAAGATGGGGGCCAGCACCCGGTGCGCGAGCTCGGCCGACCGCGCGACGTTCTGCGCCGCGGCCCGAAGGTCGTGCCGCACGCTGCGGTAGTAGTGCACGTAGAAGTGCGGCGTCTCGAGAGTGAACCAGCGCTGGCTCGGGTCGGCGGCTCGAATTGCCGCGGGCGGCCCGAGGCCGCAGAGGAAGCCGAGGAGCACGACGACCCGTCGCACCGTCGGACGCGTCATCTAACGCGCCCGGAGGTCCAAACTCATCACCCGGCTCACCTCGCCGTACCCGAGAGAGCGGTAGAACCTCTCCGCCGCGTCGTTCCCCGCCCACACGGTGAGGACGAGCTGCTCGGCTCCCCGCTCGCGACAGAAGTGCGCCGCCGCATCCATGAGCGCCCGCCCGAGACCGAGCCGCCGGAACTTCTCGTCCACGACGAGCTCGTCCACGTGCCCCCGCCGCCGCCGCGCCATGAAGGGCTCGGAGGGGGTGTCGAAGATCTGGACGCGGAGCATCCCGACGACGTCGCCCTCGGCGTCGGCCACGAGCAGGCGTCCCGAGCGGCCGCCGAGCAGCTCGCGCAGCTCGCGCGCCGAGCGGAGCGGTGGCTCCGCCGCGAAGAAGTCCGGGCGCAGCCTCCCGTGCAGCTCGTCGCTCTGGCGCCAGAGCTCCTGCACCCGCGAGAAGTCCGACTCGGACGCGGAGCGGATGACCCAACCTGGGTCGTCGGTCGCCTCGGCCACCCCGGTCCGGTCCGCCGCGTCGTCCGAAGCGCGAGCGGGGCCGTCGATGAGAGCTTTCATGAGCGCTCTCCCGCCGCGTGGCGCGGGCGACGCGACGGAGCGACCTCGGCCGCAGCGCGCTCGACCTCGGCTGCGGCCTCGGCCGCCGTGGAGCACGAGAGGAGACGCGCGGCGACCTGCTCGGCGTATCCGATCGTGACGCGCCCCAGCAGCTCCTTCACCTCGGGGATCGCAGCACCGTTCATGCTCAGCTCCCGCACGCCGAGACCCACGAGCACGAGGGCCAGGGCCGGATCGCCCGCCATTTCTCCGCACACCGCCACGGGCTTGTCGTGACGTGCGCCCGCCACGAGCACCTGATGGATGAGGCGCAGGATGGCTGGGTGCATGGGATGATACAAGTAGTTGACGCGGTCGTTCAGTCTGTCGACGCCCAAGGTGTACTGGATCAGGTCGTTCGTGCCTACCGAAAAGAAGTCCACCTCCGGAGCCAGGAAGTCGGCTGTGAGGGCCGCCGAGGGGAGCTCGACCATCACCCCGAGGGGCGGCCGGCCCGAGAGACCGAGCTCGGCCACGCACGCGTCGAGGATCGCCGCGGCGGCCCGCAGCTCCTCGATGCCGCTCACCATCGGCAAGAGGATGCGCAGCGACCCCTCTTGCCCCGCGCGGAGCAAGCCGCGAAGCTGCGCCTTGAACCCCTCGGGCTCGGCGAGGCACAGGCGCAGCGAGCGCAGCCCCATCGCCGGGTTGGCCTCTTCCGCGGCCCCCGGCAGGCGGAACTTGTCGCTGCCGAGGTCGAAGGTCCGGAAGGTAACCGCGCGCCCCTCGGCCAGGCGCAACACCTCGCGAGCCTCCGCGAGCTGGTCACCTTCGGTCGGCCAGTCGCTTCGCCCGAGCAGCAGAAACTCGGTGCGATAGAGGCCGATCCCCTCGGCGCCGTGGCCCACCGCGGCCCCGACCTCCTCGGGAAGCTCCACGTTGGCCATGAGCCGCACGCGCGTCCCGTCGCGCGTCTCGCCCGGGAGCTCGCGGCTTCGCGTTCGACGCATCGCGGCCTCGGCCCGCTCGCTCCGCTGGGCTTCGTACGCCGATCGCGCCTGCGCGTCGGGCCGCGCGATGACCTCCCCCGCCCCTCCGTCCACGATCAGCGGGTCGCCCTCGCGCACGAGCGAGAGCGCCTCGCGCACCCCCGCCACCATGGCGAGGCCGAGCGAGCGCGCCATGATCGCCGTGTGCGAGGTCGACCCACCCGCCTCGAGGACGATCCCGACCACTCCGCGGCGCCGAAGCTCCACCACGTCGGCCGCGGACAGGTCGTGCGCCACCACGATGCCCCCCTCCGGAGCGCGCGGGGCCGCAGGTGCCCCGCCGAGGAGGTTTACGAGCAGGTGCTCTGCGACGAAGTGCACGTCCTTCGCGCGCTCGCGGAAGAAGGGATTTTCCACCTGGTCGAAGACGCGCGTGATCCCCTCCACCGTGCGGTGAATGGCCCACTCGGCGTTGACCCGGTCGTCGGCGATGTGCTTGAGCGCGTGCTCCACGAGGTACGCGTCGCGGAGCATGAGCTGGTAGGCCTCGAGGATCAGCGTGTCCCCGCCCAGACGCGTCACCTGCTGCTTGATGCCGTCGAGCTGCCGGTCCGTCTCGCGCAGCGCGGAGCGGAGTCGCCCTTGCTCCGCGGCCACCTCGGCGGAAGTGATCGTGTAGCGCGGGATCGCCTCGCCGAGATGCGCCCGCACGCAGGCGGGCCCCATCGCCAGCCCCTGCGCTGCCGATATGCCGGGGAGCCTGAGCACGTGTGCGCGGAAGAATTAGGTGAGCACGAGACGGCGTGCGCCCGTGTCTAGTGTTCGCCGAAGCGCGCGCGGATGAGCCCATCCAGGGCCGCGAGCGCCGCGTGGGCCTCCTCCCCCCGACTCCGCACGTGAACCGTCGAGCCCTTGCTCGCCACGAGCATCAACACCTCCACGATGCTTTTTCCGTCCGCGCGTTGCCCCGCCTTCTCCAGCTCCACCTCGGCCCTGAATCTGCTCAGCGTCTGAACGAGCCGCGTCGCGGCGCGCGCGTGCAGCCCCTGCTCGTTTGGAATGACAAATGTCTGCTCGACCTCCACACGGACCCCCTTTCGCCACCTGTAACCCGTCGCCGTCCCGATTTGTTCCGCCGGGCGGGGCGGACGTTCAGATCTCTGAACGCCGCTACCGGTCGCGATCCACGTCGCGATGCCGGACCCTGACGGACCAATGTGGAGCAAGTCGCTTCGCGAACTCCTCCGCCAACGCCACCGACCGGTGCTTGCCCCCCGTGCACCCAAGCGCAATGGTCAAATACACCTTCCCCTCGGCCTCGTACCGTGGGAGCAGGAAACCCAGGAGCCCGTCCAGTCGTTCGACGAATTCCGCGGTGTCCGGCGCGCTCAGTACGTAGTCCGAGACCGCCCTCTCCGTCCCCGCGAGCGGCCGGAGCTGCTCCACGAAGAACGGGTTGGGCAGGAAGCGGACATCTAGCACCAAATCGGCCTGCGTGGGTACCCCATACCTGAAGCCGAACGATACCAATGAGATACCGAGCCTCGAGCCGTCGTGGGCGTACCGGTCCTGCACGAGCTGCTTCAGCCCGTGGACCGTCATGCCCGTGGTGTCGAGGGCCAGGGTTGCCTCCGCGCGCAGCGGTGCGAGCAGCCGCCGCTCCTCCTCGAAGCCGGCCCGCAGGTCGATCGTGGCCAGTGGGTGGGGCCGCCGCGTCTCGGAGAAGCGCCGTACGAGCACGTCGTCCTGCGCGTCGAGGTAGATCACCTCCATGATGTGCCCCGACGAGCGCAGGGCGAGGTAGGCGAGCGCGTAGTCCTCGATGTGCTTCCGCAGGCGCGCATCCACGACCAGCGCCACGCGGTCCACCGACGGCTCCGCCTGCATGGTCTGCAGGAAGTCCGACAGGAGGGGCAGCGGCAGGTTGTCCACGCAGTAGAAGCCGAGGTCTTCCACGGCGTGCAAGGCGGTCGTCTTGCCCCCCCCGGAGACACCCGTGATGATGATCGTATGTAATGGTTTCATCGCCTCACCCTCGGATGGGCGAGCCGTCCTGGCCGGTCCCCCACGAACATCGGCGCCCTAGCCCGGCTCGCCTGCCGCCTGCTTGGTCTCGATCAAACCATACCCGTCGTCGCGCTTGTAGACCACGTTCACCGAATGCGTGGCCGCGTCCACGAACACCAGAAACGCGGTGTGCAGCAGTTCGAGCTGCATGATCGCGTCTTCCGTGGACATCGGCTTGGCATCGAAGTGCGAACGCCGGATGACGCGTCGCTCCTCCGCCGGCTCCGTGGCAGCGACGTCGTCGGCCCCGTCGGGCTCGTGGACCTCGTGCTGCACGGGAAGGACCGGACCGGGGACCGGCCGGTGGTTCTGGATGCGGGTCTTGTACTTCCGCACCTGGCGCTCGATCTTGTCGGTGACGAGGTCGATCGCCGAGAAGACGTTGTCCGTCGTCTCTTTGCCCTTGAGCGCGATGCCGTTGTGCAAGGTGATGAGGACATCCACCTGGTGCAGGTGCCGCTCCGAGGAGAAGACCACCTGTGCGCGGATCGGCTCGGGGATGAATTTTCTGATCTTCTCCACCTTCTCGGCGGCGTACTGCTTGATCGCCTCGGAAGGCTCCATATGACGGAAGGTGACGGAAAGTTGCATGCGCGCCCCTCCCAAAGGACGGCGGGGTTAGGAGTTAGAAAACCTGTTTGCGCTTCGATGAGCTCAGGATGCCGAGTTGCTCCCGGTATTTGGCCACCGTCCGACGGGCGATGTCGATGCTCTGATCCCTCAGCAGCTCGACGATGCGCTGGTCGCTGAATGGCCGCTTCTGGTCCTCCTTCCCGATGAGGTCCTTGATCTTGCTCTTCACGCTCTCGCTGGCGATCTCGTCGCCGTCGGTGCAGTTGATGCCGGAGTTGAAGAAGTACTTGAGCTCGAAGATCCCCTGCGGCGTGTGTACGTACTTGTTCGTGGTCACGCGGCTGATCGTCGACTCGTGCATCTGGATGTCTTCGGCCACGTCCCGCAAGATGAGCGGTTTGAGGAAGTTTATCCCCTTGTCGAAGAACTCGCGCTGGAACTTGATGATGCTCTCCGTCACGCGAATGATCGTGCGCTGCCGCTGCTGGATGCTGCGGATCAGCCACTGCGCGGAGCGGAGCTTGTCCTGCACGTACTGCCGCGCCTGGGCCCCGCCGGCCAGCGCCGAACGGTAGAAGTTGGAGATCTTCAGCTTCGGCAGCCCGTCGTCGTTCGGCACCACGAAGTACTTGTCGCCGATCTTGTGCACGTAGACGTCCGGCGTGATGTAGACTGGCTCCTCCTCGGCGTAGAGCCGCCCGGGCTTGGGGTCGAAGGAGGCGATGACCTTCACGGCCTCGTAGATCTCCTCGAGCGGCTGGTCCAGGTCCTTGGCGATGGCCTGGTAGTTCTTCTTCTCGAGGTTGCCCATGTGGTCGCGAATGATGCGCACCACGATCTCGTCGTCCTGGCCGGCCAGCTTGGCCTGGAGCAGCAGGCACTCCTGCAGGTTGCGGGAGGCGACGCCGATCGGATCGAAGTTCTGGATCCGGCGGAGCACGTCCTCGGCCTCGTCGAGCCGCATCCCCACCTCGGCCGCGAGCTCCTCGATGGGCGCCTCGGTGAGATACCCGGCGGCGTCGAGGTTGCCGAGGATGAGCAGCCCGAGCTGCTCCTCGTCCTCGTCGAGGTCGGTCAGCTTGAGCTGCCAGGCGAGGTGGTCGAAGAGCGAGGGCTTGCGCGTCAGGGTGCTCTCGAGCGACGGCATCTCCTCGGAGCCGCCGCGGTAGCCGGGCATCGGCGGCGCGAGGGAGTGGTGCTCGAGGTAGGTGTCCCAGTCGATCTCGCCGACCGCCTGGGCCCCGTCCCCCTTCACCTCGTTGGTCACCTCGTGGTGGACCTCCGGGCGCGCTTCGGCGTCGAGGCCCTCGAGCGCCATGTCCGTCGAGCGCCGGTCCTCCCCGACCAGGGAGGCGTGCGTCACGGAGTCCTGCTGCTCGGAGCCCTCCTCGAGCACCGGGTTTTCCACCATCTCCTGCCGCACGAGCTCGACCAGCTCCATGCGGGAGAGCTGCAGCAGCTTGATCGCCTGCTGGAGCTGCGGCGTCATCTTGAGCTGCTGCGAAATCTTGAGCTGTTGCTTGATCTCTAGTGCCATGCGCCACTCCCGACGTAGGGCGCGAGCGAGCCGAAGTACGCTCGTTGCGCCGATGAATCGCTCCACAGTTCCTTGGGGCTGCCACAGACCGCAACACGCCCGTCCACCAGAAGACACGCCCTGTGACAGATGGCGAGGGCCTGTTCGGCCCGGTGGTCCGCCAGCAGCACGCCCACGCCGTGCTCGGCGAGGCGCGCGATGTGAAGCGCGAGCTGCTCGGCAGCCCGCGGATCGAGCCCCGCGAAGGGCTCGTCGAGCAGCGCCACGGTCGGCCGCGTGCAAAGGAGCCGCGCCAGCTCGAGACGACGCCGCTCGCCGCCGCTCAGCGTCGAGGCCCGCTGGTTCCGACGGGGCTCGAGCTCGAAGAGCGCGAGGGCGGCCTCTCCCGCGGCGCGGGGCTGGCCCCGCAGCTCGAGCACGAGAGCGAGGTTGTCCTCGACGGAGAGTCCGGTGAAGGCACTCGGCTCCTGCGGCAGATAGCCGAGGCCCCGCCGGCCGCGCAGGTGCAGCGGCAGCCGCGTCACGTCCTCGCCTCCCAGGATCACCCGGCCCCCCTCGGGGCGGAGCGCTCCCACGAGCAGCCGCATGAGCGTGGACTTGCCCGCCCCGTTCGGCCCGAGCAGGGCCAGGACCTCGCCCCGGCGCACCTCGAGCGAGACGTGGTCCACGACGGTCCGCCCCGCGAAGCGTCGCACGAGACCCTCGGCCACGAGCTCGGACGGCAAGGCCGTGGCGCTCGGGGAAACGGCCGCGCTCTGCAGGTCAAGGGACATGGGTGCCTCGGGCCAGGTCCGCGTGCGCGCGGTCCACGGTCAGCTCCCCGGTGTCGAGCTGCAGGTCGATGCGCCGCCCGGCGATCTTCAGGCCGAGCGAGGCGCTCGTGACCTGCGCGTCTCCCTCGAGAATCAGGCGGCGCGCCCCCGCCAGCCAGCGCAGCCGCTGCGCCTGACCGACGTGCCCGGTGGCCTGGAGCGCAAGCGCCCCCCGCGCCTCGAGGCGCAGCGCGCGGCCCGCAGGATCCAGCTCGATCTCGATCTGCTGGGCGCGGATGCTCACCTGATCGAGGCGCACGTGAACGCGCCCCGAGAGCCGGAGAAGCCCCGCCCTCGGGGCCAGTCCGGTGGCAGCGCCGCCGGCGCGCGGAAGAAAGGAGAGGCGGTCGGCGCTGAGCTGCAGGGAGGTGAGGCGACCCGTGGCCCCCGCCAGCGGAAGCTGGAGCGCCGAGGCCGTGCGCTCAGCGTGCGCCGGGGGAGCTCCCGGAAGAGCCCAGAACAGCGCGCACCCGAGCACCGGTAAGCGCACCGCTCTGCATCTCCAGCCCAACCTGCTCCGCATCCAGCCTCAGCTCCCCCTGCTCGAGCACCACCGTCCAGGCCTGCAAGACTCCGCGCCGCCGATCCAGCCGCGCACGCTTCGCCTCCAGGCGCAGCGGGGGATCCTCGAGGACAACCCCGCTGAATTCATATGCTACTTCGCCAGGCTCCCAGGCTCCGCGGGTGGCGTGAAGCCTCACCCGCCGACCCCGCTCCGCCCGCTCCCACCGGATCTCCCGGGCCAGCACCTTGGCGGGTGCGGCCTCGAGGGCGGGGGCCTGCGTGTCGTCGCCCGTGCCCGGTCCCGCGGTCAGGGCCACCCCTATCACCGCGAACCCAATGGCAATCCACAGTATGTCACCGCGAGGCATGGCTGTAAAGGGGCGAAAGGCGTCTAGTGGTACGCAATTTGCACTTGACTCCCGCTTTCCTTGCGGCATGGCGCGAGGGTCGGCGACGCGGAGCTGGCATGACTCTTCCGTCGAGCCGCTCGCCAGCGGTCGAGCGACCAGAGCCAGGCCGCGGGGTCACGCGCGATGGCCCGCTCGAGCGTCGCGAGGCACGCGCGGGTGAGCTCCTCGGGCGCACACGACGGGAGGCTTTCAAGCGTGATCGTGCCGCGTCGGTCGGCGGCGCTCACCGTCCCGACGACGACCGGGGATCCCGTGAGCCGCGCGAGCCACCCCACGATGGACGAGGTGAGAGCCGGTCGCCCGAGAAACGGCAGCCGCTCTCCCGCGTCGACCGGTTGATCGAGGAGGACACCGAGCACCTGGCCCGCGCGCAGCGTCCGCACCGCACCCCGCAGGTGCGCCGGGCCGTCGATCCAGAGCGAGCGCACGCCGTGACGGCGCCTCTCGGCGTCGATGAGACGCGTGAAACGCGGGTCGTAGCTCGGCCGGGCGAGCACGGCCAGCGGGGCGAGCCGCGCCAGAGCCGCCGCCATGAGCTCCCAGTTCCCGTAGTGCGCGGTGACCAGGATGACGCCGCGTCCCTGCGCGAGTGACTCGAGCAGCACGCCTTCGGCCTCGGGGGTCAGTCGGCAGGGGCTACGCGAGGTGCCGAGGCGCGAGGCCAGGCGCGGCAAGGCCAGGCACTCGGCGGCGCTGCGACCGAGGCCAACGAACATGCGCCGCACCAGGCGGCGGCGAAGGCCGGCGCTCAGCCAGGGCCAGGCCGCCTCCAGGTTTCGTCGCGCGCGACGCCGTTCGGGGACGGCCAGAAGGTGCGCGAGGCGGCCGAGCGGAGGCCCGAGGGCGAGCACGAGCGGCACGGGCAGCGTTCGCAGCGCCGCGATGAGCCCGCGCGCGAGGGCGTAGAGGAGCGCGTTCTTCACGCGCTGGCGGAGGCGCTTCAACGAAGCCCGACGGGATGGGTCGCGGCCAAGGCGCTGTCCAAGGCGCGCAGGTCGGGATGGATCGCGGCCAAGGCGCCCATGTTCAGTGCAGCGTGACCGGCTCGACCGTAGCCCGCGGAGCATCCTCCTGCCGGGTCTGGTGCACGAGCGCCGCCTTGATGAAGCGCGTGAAGAGCGGATGCGGCTCGGTGGGCCGCGACTTGAATTCGGGGTGAAACTGGCAGGCCACGAAGTAGGGATGCCCCGGGAGCTCGATCATCTCCACCAGCCGCCCGTCGGGGCTCAGCCCGGAGAAGACCATCCCCTCCTTCTGAAGCCGCTCCCGGAACGCGTTGTTCACCTCGAAGCGGTGGCGGTGGCGCTCGGATATCTGCAGGACGCCGTAGGCCTGGCCCGCCACGCTCCCCTCGACGAGGGTGCAGGGATAGGCCCCGAGCCGCATCGAGCCGCCCTTACCGGTCACGTTCTTCTGCTGCTCCATGAGGTGAATCACCGGGAAGGCGGTGCGCTCGTCGAACTCGGTGGAGTTGGCGCCGGTCATGCCGCAGACGTGGCGCGCGTACTCCACGACCGCCATCTGCAGCCCGAGGCAGATGCCGAAGAAGGGGACTCCTCGCTCGCGGGCGTACCGGGCGGCGAGGATCTTGCCCTCGATGCCGCGGCCACCGAAGCCGCCGGGGACGAGGATCGCGTCCACGTCCGAGAGGAGCGCTTCGGGTCCGCGCGCCTCGACCTCCTCGGAGTCGATGTAGCGGTGGATCACCTTCGCACGGTTCGCGATCCCCCCGTGCACGAGCGCCTCGTTCAGACTCTTGTACGACTCCACGAGGTCCACGTACTTGCCCACCACGCCCACCGTGACGGTGTGCTCGGGATTCCGCACGCGCTCGGCCAGCGAGTCCCAGCGTTCGAGGCGCGGCGCCCGGGACCAGATATTGAGGAGCTCGGCCACCTTGTCGTCCACGCCCTCCTCGTAGAAGCGCAACGGGAGCTCGTAGATCGAGGCCACGTCCTGCGCCTCGAAGACGGCGTCGGGGGGCACGCTGCAGAAGAGGCCGATCTTGCGCTTGAGCTCCTTGGGCATCGGGTGCTCGGTGCGGCAGAGCAGGATCTGCGGCTGGATCCCGATCTCGCGCAGCTTCTGCACGCTGTGCTGCGTGGGCTTGGTCTTCAGCTCGCCGGCCGCGGCGATGTACGGCACGAGCGTCAGGTGCACGCAGATGCAGTTCTGCGGGCCGAGCTCGATGCAGAGCTGCCGGATCGCCTCGAGGAAGGGGAGCCCCTCGATGTCGCCGACGGTGCCGCCCACCTCGCAGATCAGCAGGTCCACGTCCTGCGCGCAGCCGAGGATCTGTTCCTTGATCGCGTCGGTGATGTGCGGGACCACCTGGACCGTCGCGCCGAGGTAGTCGCCCCGGCGCTCGCGGGTGATGACGTCGAAGTAGATCTGGCCCGTGGTGCAGTTGTTGCGCTTGGACATGCGAGCGTGCGTGAAGCGCTCGTAGTGCCCGAGGTCCAGGTCCGTCTCCGCCCCGTCGTCGGTCACGAAGACCTCGCCGTGCTGGAGCGGGTTCATCGTGCCGGGGTCCACGTTGATGTAGGGGTCCAGCTTCTGCATCGTGATGCGCAGCCCGCGGTTCTCGAGGAGCGCGCCGATGCTCGCCGCCGCGAGTCCCTTGCCGAGGGACGAGACCACGCCGCCGGTCACGAAGATGAACTTGGTGGGCTTCTGCGCCACGGGTCTACTCCTCGTCGCTCCTCACGGAGCGACCTCGTCGGGGATGAAACGCGCGAGGTCGCGCAGATCGCTCGGGCGGTTGACGGACGCGGCCTCCGCGTCCACGAGCGTCACGCCCACGGACCAGCCGCGCTCGAGGGCACGAAGCTGCTCGAGCCCGTGCGCGAGCTCGCCCGAGGTGCTGGACAGGGCCGAGAAAGCCTGGAGCGTCTCGGCCGTGAAGGCGTAGACGCCGACGTGCACGAGGGGGGCGGCGCCCGGGTCCATCGCAGGCGCGGGACGGCGAAAGAACGCGTGCGCGCGGCCGTCGGTCACGGCCACCTTCACCGTATCGGGGTCCTCGAGCTGCGACGGGTGACCAAGCGGCACGGCCACGGTGCCCAGGTCACCTCGCGCGAGAGCGGCGAGCGCCCCTTCGAGGAGCGACGCGCCAACCAGCGCCTCGTCACCCTGCACGTTCAGCACGAGCTCGACGCGACGGTCCCGCGCGGCGGCAGCCACGCGGTCGCTCCCGGTACGGAACGGCTCGTCGGAGAGCAGCACCTCGCAGCCCGTCGAGGCCGCGGCGTTCGCGATACGCGCATCGTCGGTGGCCACGAGCACGGCGTCCGCCACTCCGGAGGCCAGGACGCGGCGTGCGACGCGGGCCACGAGCGGCTCGCCCCCGACGGACACCAACGCCTTGCCCGGAAAACGGGACGAGGCGTAGCGGGCGGGGATCACCGCGAGGACCTTCATTCGCGAGCACACCTCAGGACAGGGACCAATACACCACCGCGAGGAGGAGCGCGAGGCAGAAGATCCCCGCCGCGAGGGCGACGGGATCCACGCCGGTGCGATACAGGATCTGCCGGGCGAATTCCTGCTCGGCGGCCGTCGGGCTCTCGGTGAAGGCCTGCCGGGCCAGCCGGCGCGCCCCGCCGAAGTCACCCTGGTTGAAGGCCCGCGCGCAGTCGGCCATGGCCTTGGCGTGCGGCCCGTCGTTCGGCGGATAGAGCAGCCAGCTCGGCTCGGCCGGCTCGACCTGCCCCGGACCGGTGTGGAGGGGCTGCAGCGGGCCCGCGGGAGGGTTCGCCGTCATGGACTAGCTCCTCCTCCAGCCCGTGGCGCGGCGCCAGGCGCTGTCGCCGGTGGCAGGCGCAGCGGCCGGGCGCGTGGCGCGGGCGCGAGCGGCCTGGCCTCGGGCGTGGATGGCCGCCGCGGCGAGGGCGAGCGGCGACGGCTCACCCTCCGGCGGAGCGAGCTCCGCGGCGTGCGCGGCGATGAAGCCCGTATCGTAGACCCCCGTCTGAAAGGCGGCGTTGGCCATCATGCGCCGGTGGAAGGCCAGGTTCGACTGGATGCCCGCGATCACGCACTCGGAGAGCGCGCGCTGCATGCGGCCGATCGCGGCGGCGCGGTTCTCGGCCCAGACGGCCAGCTTGGCGATCATGGGGTCGTAGTTGGCCGAGATCTCCGCGCCCCCGTACACGCCCGCGTCCACGCGCACTCCGGGCCCCTCGGGGAAACGAAGCTCCGTGAGAAAGCCGGGGCTCGGCAGAAAGCGCACCGGGTCCTCCGCGTAGAGGCGGCACTCGATGGCGGCGCCGCGCGGCTGGATCTGGTCCTGGCTCATGGGCAGCGGCTGCCCATCGGCCACGAGGATCTGGCAGCGCACGAGGTCGTAGCCCGTGCAGAGCTCGGTGATCGGATGCTCCACCTGAAGGCGCGTGTTCATCTCGAGGAAGTAGAACTGCCCTGCCCCGCCGTAAAGGAACTCGATCGTGCCCGCGCCGGTGTAGTCCACCGCCCGCGCGGCCGTGACCGCCACCTCGCCCATGCGGCGGCGCGTGTCGGGGTCCAGCACCGGGCACGGCGTCTCCTCGATCACCTTCTGGTGACGCCGCTGCACCGAGCAGTCGCGCTCGTAGAGGTGCACCGCGTGGCCGTGGCGGTCCGCCATGACCTGCACCTCCACGTGACGCGGATTGGTGATGAACTTCTCGAGGTACACGGCCCCGTTGCCGAACGCCGAGAGCGCCTCGCGCTGGGCCGCCTCGAAGGCCGCGGGCAGCCGCTCCTCCTCGGTCACGAGGCGCATCCCCTTGCCGCCGCCGCCGGCCGTGGCCTTGAGCATCACCGGCAGGCCGATGCGTCGGGCCTCGGCGAGGGCGGTCTGGGCGTCGGGCAGGCCCCTCTCCCCGCCATGCGACCCGGGCACCACCGGCACGCCGGCCGCCTGCATGCGCTGGCGCGCGAGCATCTTGTCGCCCATGGCGTGGATGGCCGAGGGGTCGGGCCCGATGAAGGCCACGCCCGCGTCCTTGCAGGCCTGAGCGAAGGTGGCGTTCTCCGAGAGAAAGCCGTAACCCGGGTGGATGGCCTCGGCGCCGAGGCGCTTCGCGGCGTCCAGGATCTTATCGATGCAGAGGTAGCTCTCACGAGCAGGGGCCGGACCAATGTGCACGGCCCGGTCGGCCATGCGCACGTGCAGCGCGGCGCGGTCCGCGTCGGAGTAGACGGCCACGGGCGAGATCCCCATCTCCCGGCAGGTGCGCATGACCCGCACGGCGATCTCGCCTCGGTTGGCGACGAGAATGCGTTTGAACATGGGCGCAGCATAGCGGCGAGCCGGCGAGCAAGCAACCCGCGCGGCGAGGCAGGAGCGGCGCCGCGCACGCGCGTCCAAGTCGCGAGCCACTCGCGTTTTTCCGTCGGCGAGAACGCCCCCGAGGATTTGCGTAGCCCGCCGATGGTGAGTTAGTATGCTTGCGATTCCTTGTGGGTCTAGCGACCTGTATACTGCCGGGCTACCTCGGGAGGCACGCCGCCCTATGCGCACTCCGGTTACGGTGAAGATCAAGTTCAAGAGTGCATCCCTCGAGCAGTTCATCGAGCGCTACTCGGTCGACGTGAGTCAGGGCGGTATCTTCGTCCGCACGCCGAAACCCCTCTCCGTGGGGACCAGCATCAACTTCGAATTCCAGCTCCAGGACGGCAGTCCGCTCCTCTCGGGGAGCGGGACCGTGGTCTGGATCCGCGAGCAGGACGCCGCCAAGGGCGGTGGCTCGCCGGGCATGGGCGTGCGCTTCGACCAGCTGCCGCCGCCGAGCCAGAAGGTGCTGACCCAGGTCCTCGAGCAGAAGCAGCGCGCGCAGGAGTTCTCCGACCAGCCGACGCGCGTCGCGCCCGACGCGAAGGAGATGGTCGAGCAGGCCGCGGCGGGCATCTCGGGCGGTGCGGAGAGCCAGCCCGAGCCGGTGGGACTGCCCGACTTCGGCGGGATGGACGCGGGAGCCGTGCCGCCCGAGGACGCGGTTCCCACGGTGGTCGCGCCCCAAGACGAAGAGCCGCCGCCCATGCCGCCGCCGTCGATGGAAGTCCCGATGGAGCTGGCGTCGCGCGCGACGAACACGGAGGTTGCCCCGGAACCAGCGCAGGGCGCACGGACCGAGGAAGAGCCCGCCCCGCGGGCTGCGGCTTCGTCACCGGCGGTCGAGGAGCGCGAGGAGCCGGAGTCCGAAGCCGTGCGCAAGGAGCGGCTGGCGAAGATCCTCTTCTCGGAGAACGAGGAGTCGACCGAGGAGGAGTCCTCCGAGGGCGCGGAGCCGCTGGCCGAACCTGCGCCGGTACGCGCGCCCCGAGTGACCGAGGAGCGGCGCCCCGTTCGCGGGGAGAAGAAGTCCTCGGGGGCCATCGTCTGGGTGCTCGTCCTGCTGGCCGCGGGGGGCGGGTTCTTCCTCTGGTGGACCTACGGGCGTAAGGGCGAGCCGAAGCAGCCGGCGGGCGGGAGCGCTGTCGGAGCCGCGGGCGAGCCCGGAGGAGCGGCGAGCAAGCCGGCCGAACCGCCGAAGGCGCCCGCCTCGGCGAACCTGAAGGTCAGCTCGACGCCGGCGGGGGCGAAGATCCTGCTCGACGGTACCGACACGGGGAAGGTGACCCCGGCGGAGCTCACCGGCTTCGCGAAGGGCAAGGACGTCGCGATCGCGCTCGACCTGCCGGGCAAGAAGCTCGTGACCGTGACGGGCAAGGCCGGGGGACCGGAGGTCAGCGCGAACCTCGAGAAGGCGTCGGTTCGCACGGTGGAGCTGGCGAGCGAGCCGGCGGGCGCGACGGTGACCCTGGATGGCAAAAAGGTCGGCAAGACGCCGACGACCTACGCGAAGGCGCTGGACCTGAGCAAGGGCAAGCACGCGGTGGTCTTCAAGCTCTCCGGGCACGCGGACCAGACCGTCGAGCTCGGGCCGGACAGCAAGTGGGAGCGCAAGGGCGAGGACGAGGTGCTGAAGGTGAGCGCCACGCTCGAGAAGAAGGGCGGCGCAGCCGCGGCGCCGGCGGCGGCGCCGAAGAAGAAGCGCAGCAAGGCCAAGGCGGCCGACGAGGGCGAAGAGGAGGGCGAGGCCAAGGCCGCGCCCGCGAAGAAGGACGACGCAAAGGACGAAGCGAAGGACGACGAGCCGAAGGACAAGAAGCCCGCCATCAAGAGCCCGGCCTGGGGGAACTGAGTCCTCTCGCCCGGGTCGCGACGCGCCGGTAGGGGCGTCCTTCTCTCCTCCCCTCGTCCGTCCCCCCCTCCCCTCCTCCCTTCCGAGATCCAGAGAGCCCATCCAGAAATCGCGCGCCTCGCCGGGCGCGGTCCGTGGACTATCGCGCGCTTCGACGCGGCACGCGGCTTGCGATCCGAACGGCTCGCACTCGCATCACGAGACTGTCTCCGTCCCTCAGGACCTTGAAGAAGAGGAAAGGAAGAACCATGCGCGCAGGAAGAATCCTCGTACCGTTCATCGCGTCGGCGGTGCTCCTGGCGAGCGTCGCGGCGTCTGCCGCTCCGAAGCTTCTACGGCCCGTGTCGGTCCAGGAAGCGCGCGACTCGGCCTTGCGAGCCGCCGGCATCCCGAATATCTGGCGGGGCGAGCACCACGTCACGCTGCTCGGCTTCGCCTCGGGCGGCCGCACCGTGATGATGGTGAAGTCCGTGGACCTGCCCACGCCGGCCATCGTCACGACCAAGCGCACGAGAGAGACCTACGACACGCCCGGACTCGCAGGGCGCACCTTCGACACCCTCAGGTCGACGAAGCTCACCCCGCGCGGCATGTCTGCCCTCGGCCTCGTCACCCCCAGCCGCGCGCTCACGCAGGCCATGTCGAGCGGCGGCCTCTTCGGCGACGTCAAGGGCAAGGTCACCAAGGCCGGCGCGTCCAAGGACGGCTTCGCCTACAAGTTCGTCATCACCCCCGACAAGCCCGTCGTGGTGAAGGACCGCTACGGCGTCTACACCGTCGAGCAGCTTGTGCGCATGGTGAACGTCCTCGGCCAGGGCGAGACCGCCTACCCGACGCCCGGCAAGTACAAGTGGAAGTACACCGCGGGGGACATCTAGGCGCAGTCCTCTCCTTCGGCAATTCCCTCCCCATTCCCGCCACATTCCTTGACACCCCCTCCCCTCGTCGTCTACAAAAGTTGCAGGTCGCGCAAGCGTCCTGTTCCGGCTTAGCTCAGTCGGTAGAGCAGGTGGCTGTTAACCACCGGGTCGGCGGTTCGAGTCCGTCAGCCGGAGCTACGAAGCCCCGCCCACCAACATCGGTGCGCGGGGCGGGTTAACTGAAGCCCCGAGGGCCTCCCTCGGGGCTTCGTCATTTCTGGCCAGCGTTCGCGGACCTTTGCGCGCGCGGCTTATGCGGGCCCGCTCTCTACGATCGTCGGCAGAGATCACGGCGGCCGCCGGTGGCGGCCCGGTCTCGCCCACGCGTGCTCTCTGGCGGGCGCGGCGGGGAGAGAGCGCCAGAGAGCTGGTTCGCTGGTAGAGAGCGAGGTTAACAGCGGGCTGGGCCGAGAGGCGGCTGCGGGCCGGTTTGCTGTTGACCTCGCGTTGCATCTCGACCGCAACCCGAAGCGGACGCCTGCGGCGGCGCCGTGGTTCACGGCCAGAGAGCACGATTCAACAGCGACGGCCGTTCTGCTGTTCGATCTGCTCCGAGTCTCGGGTGCGATCCCTTTCTACTGTCCGCCGCCGTTCTTCGCTGCATCGACGGCCCACTTTGCGAGCCTCTTGATGACGGCCTCGGAGTACCCGGCAGACGATTCCTTCACTGCCTCGGGTCGAAGATCGGTGAAACCGACCCCTTCTTCCTCGCGGACGCTGACGACGAGTTCCAGCGGGTGCTCCAGCCAGAGCACAAGATGTTCGTACTCGGTCGCAGGTGTGACGCGCTGCCCTGGTGTCGCCTCCCTTGGCAGCTCGTACTTTGTCCCCTCGAACGACTTGAACATCGCAAACCGGACGGCGAGTCGGGCCGGGACATGGATGGCGAAGGGAATGCGGCCCTCGTCGAGATCGGCAGCCCGCAGGCTTGGAAACGGCTCCCCTGGGCTGAACTCGCCGAACTCGACCCCGACCACCGCCTCGATCATTCCTGGCAGGAAGGGCCGCTTTTCGTCAGGAAGATACTCGCCCCGAAGAGCGCTCTCCGACGGTCGATAGCGATCCTCCATGAACGCGAGCAGGTCTGTGCGGCGTTCTTGGGCGAGGACGAGCATGTCCTTCTGGGCCTCACGGATGCCGGCCACGATTGCACGAAGCGAGGACTCGCTGATCTCCCGCGCGGCATCGACAACGGAGCGCGCCATGCGAATGCCGATCCCCCGCGCCGAGGCTCTTCTTCTGACCTCTGCGAGCGCGAAGTCGCGGTCAGCGGACGCGAAGACCACCGACGCACCCGAGTAGTTCCCGGATGCGTGTTCAAGTATGGTTTCCAGGATAACGGCATCTCGAAAGCCAGCACCCTTGGCATCGAACGGAGGCTTCTGCCAGATCGCGCTCTCGACAAGGTCCGCGACGTCGACATCCGGCGTCTCAACCACGTCGATGCGATGCGCCGCGAGGGCGCCCTCCAGCAGCGTTCTGATCCGGGCCTCATCCATGTCGCCCAGCTCCGGTGCCACGACGGTGGGCTCGTATGTCCGGAACTGTCGAACCTCACGGGTGATGCTTGCCCGCAGGTTGGCTGCTTGGCCGTGATGATACCGAACCCACTCGCCGACCACGGTTCTGGGCACGAAGATCTGGGCCTCGTTCTCGGCGGCGATCTTCAGCAGCGGACCGAGCACTCGGCCAGGGTCTGACAGCGGGCACTGCCGCAAGATGCTGGTATCGAGGTACACGGCGCGAACCGGTTGTCCCTCAGGCTCGGTCCTGGGCATGCAACCTCCCTTTGGTGTCGTCAGTCTATCAAGCTTCGGCCGTCGTCGGATGTACGCGCGCTCGATCCGTCGCTGTCGGTCACTGTCCCGCGAAGATCGCATTCCGTTGCTAGAAGGAGCCCGACCAAGATTTCCAAGAGCTGCGTTGATCAACAGGCGCATCTTTCGATATTCTCAACGAAACTTCGCGGGGAATCACATGGCTCGCCTGGAGGAACTGAGCGCGGGCGCCGCCGTCCGGGGGCTGGCGCCCGAGGGGCTCGCGACCGTCGCCAGCCTGAGCTGGTACGGTGACCAGGCTGTCGACGTGATCTACCGGGACGCGGCGGGGAAGCTGGGGAGTCGCATCGTCTACCGGACCGACGAGGGCTCGCTCGAGCTGGCGAAGATCGGCCGTCCCTGGTCCTTCGACGGTGATGGCCATCTCTTCCGCCTGGTGTCCGAGGCGTATCGCATCCACCAGGCCTTCCTCTTCGATCCGTACCTGGCGCTGACGACCTCGGTGGTCGAGCCGCTGCCGCATCAGATCGTCGCCGTCTACGCCGAGATGCTGCCGCGCCAGCCGCTCCGATTCCTGCTCGCCGACGATCCGGGCGCCGGCAAGACCGTGATGACCGGCCTGCTCATCCGCGAGCTGCTGGTGCGTGGGGATCTCGAGCGGTGCCTCATCATCGCCCCCGGCAGCCTCACCGACCAGTGGCGCGACGAGCTCTCCGAAAAATTCGGCCTCGAGTTCAGCCCGCTGGCTCGTCCCACCGGGCCCGTGAACCCTTTCGACGAGCGCAACTTGCTCATCGCCCGCCTCGACCAGCTGAGCCGCAACGCCGACACCCAGCAGCTGCTCAAGTCAGGTCGCGAGTGGGATCTGGTGGTCTGCGACGAGGCCCACCGCATGAGCGCCCACTACGAGGGGAGCGAGCTCAAGCCCACCAAGCGGTACAGGCTCGGCCAGCTCGTCGGTTCCTGCTGCCGCAACCTCCTGCTCCTCACGGCCACGCCCCACAACGGCAAGGAGGAGGACTTTCAGCTCTTCCTCGCGCTCCTCGATGCGGACCGCTTCGAGGGCCGCTACCGCGAGGGTGTCCACGCGCCTGACCCCTCCGATCTCATGCGCCGGATGGTCAAGGAGGAGCTGCGCCACTTCGACGGCCGTCCCCTGTTCCCGGAGCGGCGATCCTACACGCCGCAGTACGCCCTGACCGAGCCCGAGGCCCAGCTCTACGCCGAGGTCACCAAGTACGTCTGCGAGGAGATGAACCGCGCCGAGCGCGCGGCTGCGGCCGAGGGGGACGACCAGCGACGGGTGAACGTAGGCTTCGCGCTGATGATCCTCCAGCGCCGGCTTGCCTCGTCTCCGGAAGCCATCTACCGCTCCATCGTGCGCCGGCGGGAGCGGCTGGAGACCCGACTGCAGGACGAGCAGCTGCGCCTTCGTGGCGAGCCGCCCGACACCAAGCTCGCCGACGTGGCGCCGCGCCTGGACGATGAGGAGTACGACGAGATCTACGACGAGGCGCCGCAGGAGGAACGGGAGGAGATCGAGACCGAGCTCGTCGACCTCGCCAGTGCTGCCCGGACTATCAAGGAGCTCGAGGAGGAGATCGCCCGCCTCCGCCAGCTCGAGGTGCTCGCCCGTCGCGTCAGGCTCGGCGGCCAGGACGCGAAGTGGGCTCAGCTCAACGCCATCCTCGACGACCCGTTGATGGTCGACACCGGGGGGCGACGGCGGAAGCTGGTCATCTTCACCGAGTTCAGGGACACACTGGAGTACGTCGCAGGCTCGGTTCGACGGCGCATCGGTCGGGACGAGGCGGTGGTCGAGATCCACGGCGGTGTGAAGCGCGAGGACCGCAAGGCGCGGGTCCACGCCTTCATGAACGACCCGACCGTGCTGGTGCTGGCCGCCAACGATGCGGCCGGCGAGGGCGTGAACCTCCAGCGCGCCCACCTGATGGTCAACTACGACCTGCCCTGGAACCCCAATCGACTCGAGCAGCGGTTCGGCCGCATCCACCGCATCGGGCAGGACGAGGTCTGCCACCTCTGGAACCTCGTCGCCGAGGACACCCGCGAGGGCGAGGTCTACCACCGCCTGCTGGACAAGCTCGAGGTGGAGCGCAAGGCCCTCGGCGGCAAGGTGTTCGATGTCCTGGGCGACCTCTTCGAGGACCGCCCGCTCCGCGAGCTCCTCATGGAGGCGATCCGCTACGGCGACGACCCGCAGCAGAAGGCCAAGCTGCACCAGACCATGGATGCCGCCGCGGACCGGGAGAACATCGAGCGCCTGCTCGAGCGGCGCGCGCTGGTCCACGACTCGATGGACATGTCGCAGGTCGCTGCGGTCCGCGAGGAGATGGACCGCGCCCACGCCCGCCGCCTCCAGCCCCACTACATCCAGTCCTTCTTCGCCGAAGCCTTCGGGCGGCTGGGCGGCAAGCTCCACCGCCGGGAGGCCGGCCGGTTCGAGATCACGCAGGTCCCGGCGATGGTCCGCGAGCGCGCCAGCGCCGTGGGCACCGGCGCCCCGATCTCGCGCCGCTACGAGCGGGTCTGCTTCGAGAAGGACAAGGTCGAGCAGACGCCGCGCGCGCACCTACTGTGCCCCGGGGCGCCTCTGCTCGATGCCACCCTGGACGTCACCCTGGAGGAGCTCCGGGACCAGATGAAGCGCGGCGCCGTGCTCGTGGACGAGCGGGACGAGGGGCCCGAGCCACGGCTTCTCTTCTACCTGGAGAATGCGGTTCAGGACGGCCGCCGGCGGCGCGGTGGGCAGTTCCAGGTCGTCTCGGAGCGGCTGCAGTTCGTGGAGGCCAGACCCGATGGTGCCTTCCGGGATGCCGGCGCAGCCCCCTACCTCGACTACCGCCCGGCGAGTGAGACCGAGCGGGCCGCGCTGAAGGCCGAGCTCGAGGCCGACTGGCTCTGCCGCGACTGGGAGAACCAGGTGCTCGGCTTTGCCATCCGCGAGCTCGTGCCCAAGCACGTCGAGGACGTGCGCGCCCGGCGGCTGCCGCTCGTGGACAAGACCGAGCAGGAGGTGCGGGCGAGGCTGCAGAAGGAGATCTACTACTGGGACCGTCGCGCCCAGGATCTGAAAGCCCAGGAGCGGGCCGGCAAGCAGACGCGCCTCCCCGCCCACGTCGCCCAGGAGCGGGCCGACCGGCTATCGGAGCGGCTGCAGGTTCGTCTGGCCGAGCTCAAGCTCGAGCGGGCCATCACGCCGCGCACGCCCACCGTCCAGGGCGGAGCCCTCATCGTGCCCATCGGCCTGCTGCGGCGGCTTGGCGCGGGTCCTCCTCTTGGCGGCCAGCCCGAGCCGGATGAGGCCGAGAAGCAGCGGATCGAGAAGCTCGCCATGGATGCCGTGATGGCCGCCGAGCGCGCGCTGGACCGTACGCCCCGCGACGTGCACCTGACCACGGGCATCGGGCACGACATCGAGTCGAGGGACAACAAGACCGGGCGGCTGGTCTTCGTCGAGGTGAAGGGCATCGGCGGGGCCACGCAGGTCAACCTGACCCGCACCGAGATCTTGTGCGCGCTGAACGAGCCCGAGCGCTTCAGGTTGGCCATCGTCATCGTCGACGGCGACCAGGTCCGCCCGCCCGTTTACGTGCGGGGCTTCGACTTCGGCCAGCCGGTCTTCGGCCAGACGAGCGCCGCCTACGCGCTCTCGGCCCTGCTTGCCCATGGAGGGCCACCGTCGTGACCACCAGCAGGACACCCCGCAAGAAGCTCATCGAGGTGGCGCTCCCCCTTGACGTCATCAACCGGGAGGCGGCGCGGGAGAAGTCGATCCGCCACGGCCACCCGTCGACGCTGCACCTTTGGTGGGCGCGTCGGCCGCTGGCGGCGTGCCGGGCCGTGCTGTTTGGTCAACTTGTCGACGATCCGTCCTCCTGGCCAGAGCGTTTTCCCACCGAGGCCCAGCAGGACGCGGAGCGGCAACGGCTGTTCCGCATCATCGAAGACCTGGTCAAGTGGGAGAGCTCGAACGACGAGATCGTGGTCAACGCTGCGCGCCTCGAGATTGCCCGGAGCATCGCGCGCGGCCGCAAAGCTGATGGGTCAGGCGAACGGCAAGACGAGCGCGTCCTCGCGGAGGACGTGCGGCCAGACATGGTGGATAACTACCTCGCCGAGGTGGCGCCGCCGGTTCACGACCCGTTCGCAGGAGGCGGCTCGATTCCGCTTGAGGCGCAGCGCCTTGGGTTGCGTGCCATCGGTTCGGATTTGAACCCCGTCGCCGTGCTCATCAACAAGGCGCTGATCGAGATCCCACCGCGATTTGCCGGACGCCCGCCCGTGCATCCCGGCCAGGACCGCGAGCTGATCGGACGCAGATGGCGCGGAGCGCAGGGGCTGGCTGAGGACGTCCGGTACTACGGCGCGTGGATGCGCGAGCAGGCACAGAAGCGGATTGGGGATCTCTACCCACCAGTCCAGATCACGAAGGAGATGGCCAAGAGCCGCTCCGACCTTGAGCCCTACGTCGGAAAAAAGCTGACCGTCATCGCGTGGCTCTGGGCGCGCACGGTGACTAGCCCGAACCCGGCCTGCAAGGGGGCTCATGTCCCGTTGGTGTCCTCGTTCTGGTTGTCAAAGAAGCCGGGCAGGGAGACATGGATCGAACCCGTCGTAGACCGCCGGAAGAACGTGTGGACCTTCGAAGTGCGCGCGGGCAAGCCGAAGGACCCGAAAGCCATCGAGGCTGGGACGAAGACGGGCCGCGGCGATTTCTCGTGTCTGCTCTCAGGGGATCCGATACCCGTTGAGCACATTCGATCCGAAGGTCAGCAGGGACGACTCGGGGACCGACTGATGGCCGTAGTTGTTGAGGGGCGGCGCGGGAGGGTGTACCTCGGACCCACGCCGCAAATCGAACGTGTCGCCCGGGTCGCAGTCCCAGATCGAGTGCCTGAGACAGATCTTCCTGCTCAAGCGCTTGGGTTCCGCATCCAGAACTACGGCTTAAAGAAGCACAAGGAGCTGTTCACACCGCGGCAGCTGACGGCTATTACGGCGTTCACTGACGTGTTGGCCGAGGCTCGGCTGCGAGCGCTGGCCGATGCACGCGCGAGCGGCATGGAGGAGGGAGACGCGCTCGAAGCGGGTGGCTGCGGTGCCCGCGCTTACGCAGATGCGCTGGCTGTCTATCTCGCCTTCGTACTCGATAAGACCATCGACGGGAGCTCGGTGCAGTGCCGCTGGATGGTGCAGAGGGACTCTCTGTTCAACACGTTTGCGAAACAAGCCCTGCCGATGACGTGGGACTTCGCTGAGGTCAACGTGTTGGCGGACTGCACGAGGTCGCTGTCCGAGTCGACCGAATGGACAGCCGAGAGCATCGAGGGCTTCACCAGCCTCCACGTTTGCGCTGGCACCGCGATGGTGCGCGATGCGCGTCAACCTCGCGAGGGCGACAAAGCTGTGGTGTCCACAGACCCGCCCTACTTCGACAACGTCCCTTACGCGGATCTGTCCGACTACTTCTATGTCTGGTTGCGACGTAGTTTACAGTCGGTCCTTCCATCACTGTTCGGCACGGTGTTGGTCCCCAAGTCGGCCGAACTTGTGGCTGATCCATTCCGACACGGCGGCAGGGGCGGAGCGGAGGCGTTCTTTCTCGATGGCATGGGTGAAGCCGTCGGCCAGATCGCTCTCACGACCCATCCTGCGTTCCCGGTGACGATCTACTACGCCTTCAAGCAGACCGAGGATGCGGATACAGGCGGCGGTTCCACCGGATGGGAAACCTTCCTCGAAGCGACGTGGCGTGCGGGCTTCTCCACAGTCGGCACCTGGCCCGTTCGCACCGAGCGAGAAGGCCGTAGTCGCGACCTGGGCTCCAATGCTCTTGCGTCATCCATCGTCCTTGTATGCCGCAAACGAGACGCCGACGCCCCATCGATCACCCGCTCGGATTTTCGGCGCCTTCTTCGCGCCGAGCTGCCACAGGCGCTGAAGGCGCTGCAGAAGGGCTACATCGCGCCGGTCGATATGGCCCAGGCCTCCATCGGCCCCGGGATGGCGATCTACTCGCGCCACGCGAAGGTCATCGAGGCGGACGGCTCCACGATGGGCGTCCGCACAGCGCTCCAGCTCATCAACCAGGCGCTCGACGAGTACCTGACCGAGCGCGAGGGCGAGTTCGACTCGGACACCCGGTTCGCGGTGACCTGGTTCGAGTCGCGCTGCTTCGACTCCGGCCCGTTCGGTGACGCCGAGACGCTGGCCAAGGCCCGTAACGTCTCGGTCGAGGGCGTCAAGGACGCCGGCGTGCTGCACTCCGCAGCGGGCAAGGTCAGGCTGCTGAAGCGGACCGAGCTCCCCGACGACTGGGATCCGGCCACGGACAGGCGGCTCACCATCTGGGAGGCCACCCAGCACCTCATCAAGCGGCTCGAGGATCGGGGCGAAGAAGCTGCCGCCGACCTCATGATCGCGCTCGGTGGCAAGGTCGACGCTGCCCGGGACCTCGCGTACCGGCTCTATGCCACCTGCGAGCGCAAGGGCTGGGCCGAGGAGGCGCGGGCCTACAACGGGCTGGTCGTGTCGTGGCCGCAGATCGCAAAGCTGGCGGCGCAGAAGCGCGGGACCAAGCCGGCACAGACGGCTCTCTTCGAGAGCTAGCGAGAACCCACCATGGCGATGACGAACCGAGAGCGTGTGGCGAAGGGCTTCGAGCTTCTGAAGGCGGGCATGATCCCGTTCGTCGAGCGCGAGCTGAAGCGGCAGCTGGGCCCGTGCTGGGCCGACGACATCTCGCACAAGCAGAAGCGCGATCTCGAGCGCAGCCCCGACGGGCGGCCGAAGTGGGACACCCAGTCGGTGCTCAAGGCGATGATCGACAACTGGCAGGAGGTGTTCCGCCAGAACCTGGGCCAGTTCGAGCGCTCGCTGCTCGGAGAGCTGCTTGACACCCGGAACCGCTGGGCCCACGAGGAGCCGTTCACATCGGCCGACACCCAGCGCGCCCTCGACTCCATGCAGCGCATGCTGCAGGCGGTCTCGGCCACGCAGCAGGCCACCGACATCGACAAGCTCAACGTGGAGCTCCAGCGCACCGTGTTCGCGGAGCAGGCGCGTCAGAAGACGCGCAAGTCGATCACCGTCGAGGGCACCCCGCTGACGGGCCTGAAGCCCTGGCGCGAGGTGGTCACGCCGCACAAGGATGTCGCATCGGGGCAGTACCTCCAGGCCGAGTTCGCCGCCGACCTCGCCCAGGTGGCGAGCGGCACGGGCTCTGATGAGTACAAGGACCCGGCCGAGTTCTACCGGCGGACCTTCATCACCGACGGCCTGCGCGAGCTCCTCTCGGGCGCCCTGCGGCGCCTCGCCGGCAAGGACGGCGAGCCGGTGGTCGAGCTGCAGACAAACTTCGGCGGCGGCAAGACCCACTCGATGCTCGCGCTCTACCACCTCTTCGGCGACACCCACAGCGCCAAGCTGACCGGCGTGGAAGCGATCTTGAAGGACGTGGGCCTCGACCGAGCGCCGGTTGCTCACCGAGCCGTGCTGGTAGGGACGGCGCTGTCGCCCGGCCAGGTCGTGCGGAAGCCCGACGGGGTCGAGGCACGGACGCTCTGGGGGGAGCTTGCCTGGCAGCTCGGCGGCAAGGCCGGCTACAAGATGGTGGCCGACTCGGATGCTCGAGGAACCAGCCCCGGCTCTGCGGTCCTCGCCGAGCTTTTTCGCAAGCACGCCCCCTGCCTCGTGCTGATCGACGAGTGGGTCGCATATGCGCGTCAGACGGTCGGCAACCGGGATCTTCCATCAGGCAGCTTCGAGGCGCAGGCGAGCTTCGCGCAGGCCCTGACCGAGGCGGCCAAGGCCGCGGAGCGGACCCTGGTCGTTGCCTCGGTGCCGGCCTCCAAGATCGAGATCGGCGGCGAGCACGGGGAGTACGCGCTCGACGCCCTCCGCAACGTCTTCGAGCGGCTCGGCGCTCCGTGGCGCCCGGCCAGCGCGGACGAGGGTTTCGAGATCGTGCGCCGGCGCCTCTTCGAGGGATCGAGCAGCAAGGCCTCGTTCGTGGCCAGGGACGCCGTGGTCGAGAGCTTCGCTCGCATGTACCGCGAGGCCCGCGCCGACTTCCCCTCGGACTGCGGCGAGGGGGCCTACCGCGAGAAGCTGGAGAAGGCCTACCCCATCCACCCGGAGCTCTTCGACCGGCTCTACGGCGACTGGTCGACGCTCGACAAGTTCCAGCGCACCCGTGGCGTGCTGCGCCTGCTCGCCAAGGTGATCCACCGGCTGTGGGAGGGCAACGACGCCGGGCTGCTCATCATGCCCGCGTCGATCCCGATGGATGACCCGGCGGTGAAGTCCGAGCTGACGCGGTATCTCCACGACGTGTGGGAGCCCATCATCAGCGAGGACGTGGACGGGCCTGGCTCGGTGCCCCTCCAGATCGACCAGGACACGCCGACCCTCGGCCGGTACTCGGCTTGCCGGCGCGTGGCGCGCACGCTCTACATGGGCACCGCCCCGGGTGCCGGCAGTAGGAGCCCGGGTATCGATGACCGGCGCATCCGGCTTGGGTGCACCCAGCCGGGCGAGACAGCGGCCACCTTCGGCGATGCGCTCCGTCGGCTCGGCGAGCGGGCCAAGCACATCCACCAGGACGGCAACCGCTACTGGGTGAGCACCAAGACCAACCTCAACCGGCTCGCCGAGGATCGCGCACGAGACCTGCTACGCCAGCCCGAGGAGCTCTACCCCGAGCTGGTGGCTCGCATCCGCGAGGAGCACAAGCCCAAGGCCAGCCGTGGCGACTTCGTCGGCGTTCACAGCTGCCCCGAGAGCTCGGGCGAGGTCGGGGATGAGCCCGAGGCTCGGCTCGTGATCCTGGAGCCGCGTCACCCGCACCGGCGCGGGCAGGCCGACTCGCCGGCCCAGGTCGCGGCACGCGACATCCTCGAGCACCGCGGCAACGCGCAGCGCATCAACCGGAACGCGGTGGTCTTCGTGGCCGCCGACGAGCACAGGCTCGAGGAGCTGCTGTCCGCGACGGCCTACTTCCTGGCCTGGAACGGAATCAGGAAAGAGGAGGAGAAGCTCAACCTGGACCCGTTCCAGCGGCGGCAGGCGGAGAGCAAGGTCAAGGAGTACGACGAGGCAGTGGCCCTGCGGATCCGCGAGACCTGGATTCACGGGCTGGTGCCCACCCAGAAGGACGCGGTCTCGGACGTTCAGTGGGACGAGATCAAGGTGACGGGCGACGACACCCTGGCCAGGCGGACAGCCGTGAAGCTGCGCCAGGAGGGGCTCCTGATGCCCGAGCTCGGCGGCGAGCCGCTCCGCATGGCGCTCGACCGATACCTCTGGACCGAGGAGGCCAAGCATCACGTCAGCGTTGCCCAGCTCGCGGAGTGGCTGCCGCGCTACCTCTACCTGCCGAGGGTGAGGAACCGGGACACGCTCGAGGGCGCCATCCGCAGCGGGGTTGGACAGTTCGACATCCAGGCCACCTTCGCGTTTGCCACGGGGTTCGACGAGGCCGAGGGGCGCTACCTCGGGCTGCTGATTGGAGGGTCGCCTCCCCGGAACATCGAGAGCGCCGCGCTGCTGGTCAAGCCGGCGGTGGCGCTGCGCCAGCCGCGGGTGGCCGCACCCTCGGTGGCGCCGCCGCCCGTGGATGAGCCGGTCGATCCGGAGAAGCCGCCCGTCCGGGGCGCGGGAGGGGAGACCACAAGAGGCCCCGCTCCAGCGCCCAAGAAACCGACGTTGTTCGTGGGCTCGGTGACGCTCAACGCGGACCGCCTCGGCCGAGATGCCGGGACGGTCGCCGACGAGATCTTGCAGCACCTGACGACCCTGCCGGGAGCGCGGGCCACCGTTACGCTCGAGATCGAGATCGAGGTCGCTGCCGGCATCGGTGAGGATGTGAAGCGCACGGTCGACGAGAACTGCAAGACGCTCAAGTTCAAGTCGCACGGGTTCGAGACGACGTAGCGCCGTCTCACCTCGCCAGCTCACGAGTACCGGGTGATAGGGAGATCAGCATGAGCACGGATCCGAGTCAGTTTCGAGACCTCCAGCACGTCCTCCGGATTCGCGAGCGCCTCTGGACGGGGCGGGAGACCGGGCGGGCTGCCGTTCTGGTCGGAGCGGGGTTTAGCTGCAACGCTGCCCCCGCGCGGTCGGGCGTTCGTTCGTTTCCGCGCTGGCTTGAGCTGACGCAAGCTATGGCGCAACAGATGGGCCGCAACATCTCCGGGCTCCTCGACCCCCTTCGCATCGGCTCGGAGTACGAGGCGTTCTTCGGCCGGCAAGCACTCGATGAGCTCATCCAGCGATCGATCCCGGACAAAGACTACGAGCCCGGCGAGCTGCACAAGTTGCTGCTCGCGCTGCCGTGGGCTGACGTGTTCACCACGAACTACGACACGCTGCTTGAACGCTGCGCGGAGCACCTCGCCTGGCGGCGATATGATCTAGTTCTGACGCCTGCAGACATTGCGACCACCATCCAGCCCCGCATCGTGAAGCTGCACGGCAGCTTCCCTTCTCATCGACCGTACGTCACGACTGAAGAGGATTTCCGCCGCTACCCTGTAGAGTGCGCGCCTTTCGTAAACCTCGTACAGGAATCTCTCATCGAGAATGTCCTCTGCTTGATAGGGTTTTCGGGGGATGATCCCAACTTCCTCCGATGGAGCGGCTGGGTCCGAGACAACATGGGCCGCGCCGCGCCAGCGATATACCTGTGTGGAGTTCTCGGGCTTACTGTCGCTCAAGAGAGATTGCTCGTATCCCGCAATGTCGTACCGATCGACCTTGCCCCTTTGTTCCCACAGGACGAGTTCCCGGGCCTCCGACATCAGGCTGCGCTCGAGTGGTTCTTGCGCGCGCTTGCGGACGGTGCGCCAGTGGACCCGAACGTCTGGCCCGTCCGAAAGCCCCCTCCCGCTCCAAAGAAAGGCAGCATCAAGCTGCCACCTCTGCCTGACAAGCCGGCCGCTGTCGTCGTCCGAAAACCACGGCGGCCATCGGCCGACAATCCGCTCACACTAGAGGAGATGGACGGCCTTCGCGATGCGTGGGCTGCCGCGCGCCGTGACTACCCAGGCTGGGTTGTGTGTCCAAGAGACAATGCGGAGCACCTTTGGCTCGAGACCTATCCATGGATCGAAGGCGTTGTGGAACACATCCGCGACAAACTGACATACTCGGCTCTCGTACTCGCATTCGAGTTGGTGTGGCGGCTGGAGACCGCTCTCCTTCCCCTCTTCCGCGACGTGGCCGAAGCAGTTGAACGACTGGTCAACGCCTTCGACCCCACCCTGGCAACACCTCGGGCAGGCGATCACGAATCAGATAGTCTTCCGCCTGACTATAACCTTCGCGAGACATGGATCGGCCTGGCGCTCTCCCTGCTGCGGGACAAGCGCCGGATGCTCGCCGAGGACGAGTTCCAGGCACTCTCAAAGATGATTGAGGAGGTTTCGCGGGAAAGAGACGAATGGAGGAACGCGTGGTCATGGGAATGCGCCCTATTCTATCTATCGACACTCCAGTTTACTTCACTGTTCAAGCACCTTCACGAATGGCAGCCTCCCGACCACGCGACGATGTGGGCCGTCAGGCGGAGCGGGCTACTAGCTGCAATTGGTGAGGACAACGACTCTAAAGAAGGTTGCGAGCGTGCTTTGGAGAGGCTTCGCGTTGGTGCCAAAGGGACGACCGACGATCACCGCAGCCTCTCCGCGGAAGGCTGGGCCATGCTGCTTGGCAGCGCCCTCCAGGTTGCGGACGACGAGGCACTTGCCAGGCTCACTCTTTCCGGCAACCGGGATCGTTGGGAGTACCTGAGCGGCTTTCGATGTAACCCATGGACGGACATAAACTATTACCACGCCCTGCTTCAGGCGCCTTCGCAACGACGAAGACCCTACGTAACACGACGTCGTGGGTTCGACAGAGGACACGTCGTCGAGATGTTTCGAAATGATACCGGCTTTGAGTCCGGGCTCGGGCAACCCGTCTCCTACCTCTGCGTCCTCGAACTCTCGGGCGTGCTGGTGACACGCGGCTACGCCCTCCTAAAGGAGAATTCTCGTCGGGCCGCAAGTCGCGCCGCCGGTGCTTTCCCGACGTGGGGAGCAACGATGCTGCTGTTGCGCAACGACAGGAGCGATCTCGACGAATGGATGGATCGCGTGTGCGTTGCGACGTTGCCAGCCGTTGTGGTCGAGCGGCTGTTTCAGGTGCTCTACCGCTACCTCAGGCAATTGATCTCGCATCACGGAAGATGGACGGACAGATGGCAGGTCGGCACGCCAGAAGCGTTCACCGGCGCTGCCGCGGAAATGCTCTCCCGTCTTTTCTTCCGCCTGTCCACGGAACAGATGAGGCAAGTTCTGGATCTCGTGCTGGACATCTTGTGGACTCAGGAACTCGCCGCAAGACGTTTTCCGGGCATAGGTCTTCAACATCTCGTCGCCCGGGTCTTGCAGCTGGCTCCGCAAGAACTCGTGTCCTCCAGGATCGATCGTTTGCTGGGTCTCCCGGTCCCCGCCGAAGGAGGATTCGTCGTAGGTTGTGATGACTGGCCTGAGCCATTCGCATTCTTGCAGTGGCCAAGACCTGCTACGGCCAGCCCTGGCGATCACGAGGCACTGAGACCAAGAGTTAAAGAATTGATCCGGATCGTCGGCGAGGGCGGCGACGAGGCGAGAGGAGCGGCGGCACTGCGACTCTTCAGGCTTACGGAAGCGGGCATGATGGCGCCGGACGACATCGACCTGTACGTCGGTGCGCTCTGGTCGAGAATCGTTCCCGAGTCCGGGCTACCGCGCGTCTCGACCCTTTACCAAGCAGCGTTCTTGATCATGCCCGGGTCGCGCGGGGGCGACGCGGAGGCTTGCTGTCGCAGGTTGTTTCTCGAGAAAGACCTCCCGAGCCTCGCACAGGAGGCGGGTAAGCAATACGTGAACGCTATTGTCAACTGCACACGAGCCGCAGGATGCGGTGAGAGTGAACATCTTCTTCGGTGGACACCGGAGGAAGCGCGCGTTCTGCTTGGGCGCCTGGTTGGACGCTGGGTCGAGGACTTCGAGCCTGGCGCTGATGGAAAACCGAGAGGCGTGCCACAGGGCGCTGCTCTCGCCGCAGCTCGATTTCTCGAACGGGTCGTCGTTTACAACATCGGCGCCTTCACGGAGGACGACCGCGCGAAGATCGGCCGCATCATGTCGACGCTCAAAGCCTGCTCGTTCGCGCGGACTTGGACGGAGTGGGTACGGCTGATCATGGGCGAGCAGACCGTCGCGGTGGTCGAGAGCCAGATTCGAGGAGGGCTCCTGGGGAGCCACAAGGATCCTGTCGAGGCCGCCCTCATGGCGCTTGCATCATGGGGGAGGCTCGAGGCCAACGGCGGCAAACCCAGCGTGCCGGATAGCCTGATCGCGCTGCTCGTGGAAAAAATCGCTTGGCGCAAGGCGCCGGAACTCGACACTGCGCTTCATGTAGTCACGACGATGATTGAGAGCATGCCGAAACGGTTCTCACTGCCGGTTCTTGAGAGGCTTGTGGAATGCACGGGCCTCCTTCTGGCGGACACGAAACTACCGCGGTTCGGGGATCAGTCGGAGCACGAGCACGAGGACGGGGCCATCGCCGCTGAAGACAGACCCGAGTACCGGGCGCTGGCTGCCGAGTTGGCGCACACGATCTGGGAGGCGATGAGGGCAACCCATGGCGTGACTGACGAACCCACAACTATTACGAAGTGGCGGGAGGCGTCACGGGCTGATCCGTTGCCTGAGGTGCAGCTGTTGTGGATGGACGCTCCTGCCGGGACCGGGTTCGAAAAGAAGTCCGTGCCAGACAGCAATGTCGACAAGGGTGATGGGGAGGCGTGCACGAAACCGGACGGAGACGCGGCGAAAGATCAGCCGGTCGCTCCGACCTGACATTCTCTCTGAACACTCTGCCACTGCTGTCGCTGTCGCGTCCACGCTCCCGCTCGGACAACCCTGCGAAGCGTGTGTTCGGCGGCGGGCTCCAGGCCGTCGATCGCCTCGAGTTCGAGCACAGCGACCTGGATGTCCGGTGCGAGCAGCGCCAGGTCCATCAGCTGTGTCAGCCTCGCCCGGGTGAGCCCAAGGCGACGCGCCACCTCGGCGCGGTCGCGGACAAGGCCGCGCTCGATGGCGTCCTCGATCTTGTGGGCCAGAGCCAGCATGACGGCCACGCGAGCTGGCCGCCGGACCGGCGCTGCCGCCGGCGCGGGCGGGCCCTCGACGAAGGTCTTGCCGTGCCGGCGCTGCACGCGGTGGAGCTTGCCCTCGAAGATGCGGACGTCCTTGGGTAACCGTCCGGGAATGGACCTGCGGCGCGTGAAGCGGGCGGGCGGCTGCGGCGGAGCGGATCAGCGGCGGGCGGGGAGCGGGTTCCAGCGATGAGGCAAGAGGTCAGCGATGTTGCGAGCGGGGT